>NZ_JBEYYR010000045.1:0-82069 GCF_040645635.1 Streptomyces sp. NPDC046727 | reverse complement strand
ACGCGTCGCCTTCGGCGATGGCCCTCCGGGCCACCCTTGACACACCTCGCTCCAGCCCGGGTGAGAAGCGAGCGGGCAGCCCGGGGAAAGTGGCCAGCTGAGGTCCGTTGGCCCCTGGGGTCGGCTGCGTTCGCATCGTGGGGAGGGGGCGCGGTCGCGCCTCGCATGGACGCCGGGTCGGCTTAGCGTCTTGCGGCCGGTGGGTGGTCCGCGGGCGCGCCTCGCCAGCACGCCGGGTGGGTTTGGCGGCTGCGGGCTGTGGGTGGGGCGCGGGCGCGGGTGGCCTGCACGCCGGGTCGGCTTGGCGGCTTGCGGCCGGTGGGTGGGTGCGCGCTCGCGCCTCGCCAGCACGCCGGGTGGGTTTGGCGGCTGCGGGCTGCGGGTGGGGCGCGGGCGCGGGTGGCCTGCACGCCGGGTCGGCCTGGCGGCATGCGGCCGGTGGGTGGGTGCGCGCTCGCGCCTCGCCAGCACGCCGGGTGGGTTTGGCGGCTGCGGGCTGCGGGTGGGGCGCGGTCACGGGTGGCCTGCACGCCGGGTCGGCCTGGCGGCATGCGGCCGGTGGGCGGGTGCGCCACCGCGCCTCGCACGGACGCCGGGCGGGCTTGGCGGCCCGCCGGGCGTCCCATCAGCCCCTCACGTCACACGACAGCCGTGATTGGCGGACTTGGGCCACCTTCATCGGCCATCCCTCCTCGCCTGCCTTGCACATTGCCGCCCCCGGCTGGCCCAGATCCGCCAATCCCCCCATGGGAGGCGCCAGCGAGGCCCCATGACGACGAGGGAGAGCCGCCAAGCCCACCCGGCGTGCAGGCGAGACGGGACCGCGCACCCACCACCGACCGCAAGCCGCCAAGCCCACCCAGCGTGCAGGCGAGGCGCGACCGCGCACCCCCCACCCGCCGCTCGCCGCCATCCCCACCCGGCGTCCATGCGAGGCGCGAACGCGCACCCCCACCCCCACCCACCGCTCGCCGCCAAACCCACCCGGCGTGCAGGCGAGGCGCGACCGCGCACCCCCCCCCACCCACCGCTCGCCGCCAAGCCCACCCGGCGTCCATGCGAGGCGCGACCGCGCACCCCCATCCCAGGGCGCGCACTCAGCCCACCCCAGGGCCCGGTGCCGGGCTGGGCCACCGCCTTTCCGGGCCGCTCGCTCGCTTCTTGCCCGGGGTGGAGCGAGGTGTGTCAAGGGTGGCCCGGAGGGCCATCGGCGAAGCCGACGCGGGAGTGGAGCGCAGCGGAACGGGAGCGCCCTTGACTCACCTCGCGGAAGCCCGACACTGGCCGAGAAGCGAGCGGCCCAACGGTCACTTGGAATCGCCGGCCCCCTGCCCCACCTCCCGCGGACCGCGGCCCACGCTCACTTCATGCCGACCGTCACCTGTCCCGCCTCCCGGTCCCGGCCGGCCATGGCCCCCGGCGCCGTCCGGGCTCGGGGTCCCTGGAACACGTACGACAGGCCGAACCCGGTACTCACCACCACCGCGCCGCCCACCGCGTCCAGTACCCAGTGGTTGCCGGTCGCGACGATCGCCGACACGGTGAACAGGGGGTGCAACAGCCCCAGCGCCTTCAGCCACCACCTCGGGGCGATGACCGCGATGACCACGCCGCACCACAGGGACCAGCCGAAGTGCAGCGAGGGCATCGCGGCGTACTGGTTGGTCAGGGCGGTCAGCGTGCCGTAGTCCGGCTGGGAGAAGTCCTGGACGCCGTGGACGGTGTCGATGATGCCGAGGGTGGGCATCAGGCGCGGCGGGGCCAGCGGGAAGAGCCAGAAGCCGACCAGGGCGAGGAACGTGGCGAAGCCCAGGGAGGCGCGGGCCCAGCGGTAGTCGGCCGGGCGGCGCCAGTACAGGACGGCGAGGACCGTCAGGGGGACCACGAAGTGGAAGGACTCGTAGTAGAAGTCGAAGAAGTTCCGCAGCCAGTCGATCTTCACCACGGCGTGGTTGACCGCGTGCTCGAAGTCGATGTGCAGGAAGCGTTCGAGGTCGAGGACGAGGTGGCCGTGGTGCTCGGCCGCCGCCCGGCCCGCTGAGTTGCTGCCGCCGGTCGCGGCGAGGCGTACCTGCTGGTATGCCGCGTACGTGACGCGGAGCAGGAGCAGCTCCAGGAGGAGGTTGGGGCGGGTGAGGACCCGGCGCAGGACCGGCAGCAGCGGGACGCGGCGGAAGCGGGCCGGGACCGGCGGGGCGTACTCCGTCGCGACCGGGGTCTGGTAGTGCGACGAGGTGCGGGGCAGGAAGGGGACGGCCGTGGCGGCGGCCAGCGCGGCGAGCAGGACCAGGTTGTCCCGCAGCGGGTACATCACCGGCATGTCCGGCAGCATCATCTTCGCCGGCAGGGTGGTCACCAGGATCACCGCCACCGGCCAGACATAGCGGTCCGAGGCCCGCTTGCCGACCCGGCCGACCACCGCGAGCAGCACCCACAGCAGCTGGTGCTGCCAGCTGGTGGGCGAGACGGCGACCGCGGCGCAGCCGGTGACGGCGACCGCGAGGAGGAGCTGGCCGTCGTGGGCGTGGCGGACCGCGCGGCGCAGGGCGAGCGCGGCGACGGCGGCGCCGAGGGGGAAGAAGAGCGCGATCTCCAGGTGGCCCGTCAGGCCCAGGCGGAGCAGGGCACCGTGCAGGGACTGGTTGGCGAGGGCGTCGGCCTGGCCGCCGAGGCCCGCGCCGGCCATGTGGTGCACCCAGTAGGTGTGCGAGTCGTGCGGGAGGGCCGCCCAGGCGAGCACCGTGCAGGCGGCGAAGGTGCCGGCCGCGGTGAGGGCGGCCCGGCGGCGTCCGGTGAACCACAGCAGCGGGGTGAAGAGCAGGACGGTCGGCTGGAGGGCGGCGGCCAGGCCTATGCACAGGCCGCTCGCGCGCTCGCCTCGTACGGTGAAGCAGCCGAGCAGGACGAGCAGGACCGGGATGATGCTGGTCTGGCCGAGCCACAGGGCGTTGCGGACCGGCAGCGACAGCATGAGGAGGCTGATGGCGACCGGGGCGGCCAGGAGGGAGGTGCGCCGGCTGACGGGGTGGGGCAGCGCGCGGGCGGCGACGATGCCGAGGGCGACGACCAGGAGCAGGGTGCCGAAGGTCCAGCCCCAGCCGAGGGCGGCCTCCGCCGAACGGGTGAGTGGTTTGAGGACCAGGCCGCTGAAGGGGGTGCCGGTGAACCGCGTCGAGTCGTAGATCGAGCCGTTGACGTGCAGGACGCCCTCGGGGCCGATCCAGGTCTCCAGGTCGGTGAGGCGTTCGCCGCTCGGGGTGGTGAGGACGAGGGCCATCTGCCGTACGGCGAGGATCGTGGCCACCGCCCACAGGGCGAGGCGGGTGGCGCGCAGCCGGGCCCCGATCGCCGATCTGCCGAAGACGTCCGTCGGTCCGCTGTGATCCGCGTTCGCCACGTCTCGGCCTCCCGCCCCGTCCGGCCCGGACGCCTGTGCGCACGGGTTTCCCTCTGCGGCTCCCTATGAGGCTCGCAGACCCCCGGAAAAGGGACGCAGGCAATCCCCGATTTACCTGACATCCGTCTCTATTTGTCCGAAAGACCATAGTCCCGGCGCCGCCCGGTTGCGCGTCGAAGGCGCGACAAGGATCACAGTGACCAGGTGGCATGGCGCTGGGTGAGCGGGCAGTCGTACCTGCGTATCCGCGCTTTCGCTGCACTCTGCATCGAAGTGCATACGTCACGTAAGGGGCAGAAGTCCCCCTATGGTCGATTTCGGCCCGCCGTGCGTCATCGCCGCCGTCCCGGGTCCGTCTCTGTCCCCGTCGAAAGGTAGGCGAGTCTCGTTTTGGCGACCGCCACAGCCGTCACCCCGCATCTGAAGGCCCCCCGGGCCGCGCAGGCCCCCGCCGGCGTCACCGTCACCGATCCCGCGCTCGTCAGGCGCGCCGTCAAGGCGGCGGCGCTCGGCAACGCGATGGAATGGTTCGACTTCGGCGTCTACAGCTACATCGCGGTCACCCTGGGCAAGGTCTTCTTCCCGTCCGGCAACCCGACCGCGCAGCTGCTGTCGACGTTCGGCGCCTTCGCGGCGGCCTTCCTGGTCCGCCCGCTCGGCGGCATGGTCTTCGGCCCGCTCGGCGACCGTGTGGGCCGCCAGAAGGTGCTCGCGCTCACCATGATCATGATGGCGGCGGGCACGTTCGCCATCGGCCTGATCCCGTCGTACGCGGTGATCGGTGTCGGCGCGCCGATCCTGCTGCTCGCCGCGCGGCTGGTGCAGGGCTTCTCCACGGGCGGTGAGTACGCGGGCGCGTCGACCTTCATCGCCGAGTACGCGCCGGACAAGAAGCGCGGCTTCTTCGGCAGCTGGCTGGAGTTCGGCACGCTGGCGGGTTACATCGGCGGTGCGGGCCTGGTGACGCTGATGACGGCTCTGCTGTCGTCGGAGGACCTGCTGTCCTGGGGCTGGCGCGTCCCGTTCCTGATCGCGGGTCCGATGGGCATCATCGGTCTGTACCTGCGGATGCGGCTGGAGGAGACCCCGGCGTTCGCGGCGGAGGTCGAGAAGGCGGAGGCGGCCCGTCCCAAGGTGCCGCTCCGCGAGATGATCACGGGCCAGTGGAAGTCCCTGCTGCTGTGCATGGGCCTGGTGCTGGTCTTCAACGTCACCGACTACATGCTGCTGTCGTACATGCCGAGCTACCTCACGAGTGAGCTGAAGTACGACGAGACGCACGGGCTGCTGGTCGTGCTCGGTGTGATGGTCCTGATGATGATCGTCCAGCCGTTCGCCGGCGCGCTGACCGACCGGGTGGGCCGCCGTCCGGTGATCGCCGCGGGTTGTGCGGGCTTCCTGTTCCTCTCCATCCCGGCGCTGCTGCTGATCCGCGACGGCAGTCTGCTGGCGGTGGGCCTCGGCATGGGCGCGCTGGGCCTCCTCCTGGTCTGCTTCACCGCGGCGATGCCGGCCGCGCTCCCGGCCCTCTTCCCGACCCGGGTGCGCTACGGCTCCCTGTCGATCGGCTTCAACGTCTCCGTGTCGCTGTTCGGCGGGACGACTCCGCTGGTGGTGACGGCGCTGATCGGGGCGACGGGCAACATGATGATGCCCGCGTACTACATGATGGCCGCGGCTGTCGTGGGCGGTGTCGCGGTGTGGCTGATGTCGGAGTCGGCGGGCCGGCCTCTTCCGGGTTCGGCACCGTCGGTGGAGGGCCGCCAGGCGCCGTAGGGGCGCGGGTCGCGTTGCCGGGTGCGGGTCCGCCGTGGCTCGTCGCGCAGTTCCCCGCGCCCCTGGGGAACTGCCGTACCGTCGGCCGCGCGGTTCCTGCGCAGCCTGCGGGCAGTCGTGCCGCTGGGGCGGCACGGGTGGGCGCAGGCGGTACCCGGCCGGCGCCGGTGAGCGGCCCCGCCCCCGGTCCGCACCGGCGCCGGAACCGATCTCGCACCGGCTCCGTCTGTAGCGCTGTGACTCGCGTCCGGATATTCACCGCCGTGCTCGCTCTGCTCGGCGTCCAGCTGACCTGGTTCATCGCGCCGGCCTACGCGTGCGGGTGCGGTGCCATGGTGCCCGACCCCGCCGCCCGGATCGCCGTCTCCGAGGAGCAGTCGCTGTTGCGCTGGGACGGCCGGCAGGAGCAGATCGTGATGCGGCTGACGGTGAACGGCGACGCCGAGCACGCCGCCTGGATCATGCCCGTGCCGCACCGCGCGACCGTCCGCCTCGGCGACCCGGCCCTCTTCGGCCAGCTGGCCGAGGCCGTCGCCCCGGTCCACCGCACCCGGTATCACTTCTGGCCGCACAACGGCGACTGGCCCTTCGACGACCACGACACGGCCGCCGAGGCCCCGCTCCCCGGTGCCGGCGGTGCCGGCGTCGGTGTCGTCGACCACCAGCGTCTCGGCCCCTTCGACGTGGCCCGCCTGACCGCCGGCGACCCCGCCGCCCTCCAGAGCTGGCTGCGCGACCACGGCTTCTCCCTGCCCGCCCGGCTGAAGACCGCCCTGCGGCCGTACGTCGACCGCCACTGGGAGTACGTCGCCGTCCGCCTCGCCCCGGACAGCCACGGCACCCCGCTGCGCGGCGCCCTCGATCCGCTGCACCTCACCTTCGCCGCCGACCGCCCGGTCTACCCGATGCGCCTGTCCCGGCTGGCCACGACCCCGCAGTCGCTCGGTCTGTACGTCCTCGCCGCGCACCGCATGGAGACGAGCGGCACCATCGGCGGGACGCCGCCCGAGGTGCTGTTCGCGGGCCGGCTGGGTACCCGCCAGGGTGCCCTGGGCAAGCTGGCCTCCGGCACCCCGTACCTGACCGCGCTCGCCCAGAGCTTCCCGGAGCCCGCTCGCATCTCCGGCGACCACGAGCTGCGCCGGGCCGCCGCGGACACACCGGTGCAGCAGGTGATCTACGAGGACGAGCTGCGCCGGATCGCCGGCATCCCGGCGTGGTCGTTGACGGTCGGCGGGGCGCTGGCGGCCGTCGTCGCGGCCGTGGCCGTGGTCGTCGTACGGCGCTCGCGGCGGGCGGTGATTCCGCCCCCGGTTCCCCCGTCCACGCCGCTCGGCTGAGATCATCGATGCGGGCAGGGCGAAACAGCCTCCGGAAGTCACGCGGAAAGGCAGCAGGCGCTATGAGCGGGTCGCAGCTCTGGGACGACGTCGACGACTACTTCATCAGCCATCTCTCACCGGACGACGAGGTGCTGCGGGCCGCCCTGCGGGACAGTGAGGCCGCCGGGCTGCCGGCCATCGCCGTCACGGCCGCGCAGGGCAAGTTCCTGCAGCTGCTCGCCGAGTTGCAGGGCGCCCGGAACATCCTGGAGATCGGGACGCTCGGCGGGTACAGCACGATCTGGCTGGGCCGTGCCCTGCCCGAGGACGGCAGGCTGATCTCGCTGGAGTACGACGCCCGGCACGCCGACGTCGCGACCCGCAACATCTCCCGCGCCGGTCTGGAGCGGATCGCGGAGGTGCGGGTCGGCCCGGCGCTGGAGTCGCTGCCCAAGCTCGCCGACGAGAACCCGGCCCCCTTCGACCTGGTCTTCATCGACGCGGACAAGGCCAACAACGCCCACTACGTGGAGTGGGCGCTGCGGCTCACCCGGGCGGGCAGCCTGATCATCGTGGACAACGTGGTGCGCGGCGGCCGGGTGGCCGACCCGGGCAGCACCGAGCCGGACGTCCTCGGCAGCCGGGCGGCGATCGAAATGATCGCCACCCACCCGCGGTTGAGCGGCACGGCGCTGCAGACGGTCGGGCGCAAGGGCTACGACGGCTTCGCGCTGGCCCGCGTGCTGGGCTGAGCCGGGGCGCGGCGCCCGGGCGGGGCTCAGACCTCGTGGTAGAAGCCGACGTTGACGCTGCGTGGCTCGGTGCGGTCCTGGACGATCAGCTCGCCGGACCCGCCGTACGGCAGCGCGACCGTCGCGCCGTAGCCGAGGGGCTGCGCGTGCGAGCCGACGGCGAGCCGCACCTCGGACGCGGGGTCGGGCTGGGAGCCGCGCAGCCAGGTCACCTGCCAGGTGCCGTCGGGGCCGCACAGGAACTCCAGGTGGACGCGGGAGACGAACAGCCAGTCCTCGGGGGTGACCAGCCCGCACTCGTTGCCGTCGCGGCCGACCCGCAGCACGGCGCCGGGCCGGCTGGGTGCCTCGGCCATGGTCATGCCGGCCGTGGCACCCGCGTCCTGTCCGGAGACGGCGGCCATGGTGAGTTCGAGCACGAGCGCTCCCCCTGAAACGTCCTTGTGCGATGGCTGGGTTGCGGTGGGCCGGTGGCCGTACCGCCGCCGCATGATAAAACGCCCGGCCGGGTCGCGTCCGGCACAATGGGTTCATGACCGAGCGAAAGCCACCGGGCGTCCCGTTCGAGTCCTGGGTGGACAAGCAGATCCGTGACGCGCAGGGGCGCGGGGAGTTCGACCGGCTGCCGGGGGCGGGGCAGCCGCTGCCCGCGGAGGTCGACTCCACGTACGACGAACTGTGGTGGGTCCGGCAGAAGATGGTGCGCGAGGGCCTGGCCGTGCTGCCTCCGTCCCTCGCCCTGCGCAAGGAGGCCGAGGACGCCCTCGTGGCGGCGTACGCGGCACCGTCGGAGCGGATCGCACGGAAGATCGTCGAGGACGTCAACGTCAAGATCCGCGACATGATGTTCAAGCCGCCGCCCGGCCCCCCGCTGGGGAAGAAGCCGTACGACGTGGAGGAGGTCGTGCGCGAATGGCGGCAGCGCCGGGCCGCCGCCCGCGCAGACGGGCCCGGGTCAGCCGTGTAGCAGGCGTCCGGCCAGCGCCCGGTAGTCACGCAGGGCGAGCCGCAGCTGCTCGGTGTCGGTCTCGGTGCCCTCCCAGGACATCCGCAGGGTGCGGCGCCGGCGTGTCACGGCCTCGGTGAACCGCGCGGCGAGTTCCTCCACGGCCCGGTCGGCCCGCTCCACGGCCGCTTCGGGCTGCTCCACGAAGGCGCCGGCCGCCTCCCGCATCAGCCGCTCCCACCGCTCGGTCTCCTCCCGGGGCAGCAGGGGCACGCCGGGTGCCGCGGCGCCGGCGGCCGTCGGCCAGGAGTCCCGGCCCGGGGAGTCGCTGCCGGCCGCCTCGCGTCCGGCGGCGTGTTCGGGCGACGGCGCGCCGAGCCCGTCGTCGGGCATCCGGTCCTCCTCGGAGATCGCCGACCACTCGGCCCGGTGACTGGCGGTGAACCCCTCGTCCACGCCGGCCCCGAGATCCTCCGTGCCGGGGCGCAGCCCTTCCGTGCCGTGCCACTCCCCGGTGCCCGGACCGCCCGCGCCGGGCGGGTGCGTGTCCTCGGGTGTGAGGTCGTCCCCGGTCAGCCCCTCGCGGCCGGGTCCGGCGGAGCCGGGCAGCCGGCGGCCCGGCTGTCCGCCGGGAGCGGGTTCCCCGGGCAGCCGTTCCTCGGGCCGGGGCTCGCTCGACATCATCCGCTCCTCCTCCGGGAGCCTCTCGTCGCCCGGCTGCCGCTCCGCGAAGCGCCGGGCGTCGTCCGGGTCGTTCGTTCTGGCCGGCATGGCGCTCAGCTCTCCTTCGGTCGGCTCCTGTGCAGCGCCCACGGCGCGTGCGGGCGGGCGTGCGAGCGGGTTCCGGGGGTGGTCGTGGTGTGGCTGGTGCCGCCGGGGGCCCGGTGCCGGCCGGACTCGGCGCTGTTCAGGTCGTCGAAGAGGGCGCGGGCGCCGAGCAGCGCCGAGCGCAGCTCCTCGGTCCCGGCGCCGGCCTCGCTCGGCCCGCCGCCGGCGCCGGTGCGGGCCGCCCGGTGCACCTGCCGGTAGCCGTCGACATGGTCGGCGTGGTGCACGGACAGCGCGGCGAGCTGCTCCTCGTACCGCCCGCCGTCGGGGTAGCCGCGCTCGACGGCGAGTTGGGCGAGCAGCCGGTCGGCCTCGGACACCGCTTCCCGCGGGGCGTCGACGAAGTGTTCCTGTACGGCCGCCCAGCGCTGTGCGTACCGCTGCCGCTGGGCTCCGTCGAGCGGCCGTTCACGCAGGTCGCCGTGGTGTTCGACGCGCTCGGCCAGTTCTCGTTCGGCGGCCTTGGCGTCCCCGTCGTGCAGCGCCACGGTCCGTTCGTACTCGGGCCCGAAGCGCCGCTTCAGGCCGGTCCCGCCGCGCCGTGCGCGGCTGCGCACCACCAAGGCGGTCGCGCCGATGACCACGACCGCCGCGATCACGATCAGCAGAATGATCAGACCTGTGGACATGGTTGCCTTCCGGTCGGACCGGCCCCGCCGGCCGGTTCTTCCTCCGGGTGACCCGGAACCCGGCCCGCAAACGGCTCCGCCGGGCATCCCCGGCGTCCGGGACTCCCGGAATATCCGGTTGCGCGGGGTGCGGGACGCCTCCCGACAATGACCGGCATGACATGGACGATCGCTCCGGAGCCGTACGACTCCCCGGCCGCCGCCGCACTGTGGCGGGCCTACTACACCGAGGTCAGCGACCGCTGGTACCTGCTGCACGAGGGGCACCGCACCGACCCGGCCGAGCTGGAGCGGGAGATCGCGGCCCACACCGGGGCGGAACTCGTGCCGCCGCGCGGGCAGTTGCTCGTCGGGCGGTACGACGGCGAGCCGACCGGCTCGGCAGGCGTACGGCTGCTGGAGGCGGACACCGCCGAACTGACCCGGGTGTTCGTGCTGCCCGAGGCGCGCGGCCGGGGCGGGGCCGCGCTCCTCGTGGCCGCCGCCGAGGAGGCCGCCCGCGCTCTGGGCGCCCGGCGGATCGTCCTGGACACCCGCGGCGACCTGGTCGAGGCCCGCGCCCTGTACGCCCGCCTCGGCTACTCGGAGACCGGCCCGCACAACTCCGCCCTGTACGCCGAGCACTGGTTCCGCAAGGAGCTGGTCGCCGTCAGCCGGTCCTGCTGACCGTGCCGGCGTCGTGCGGGCGTTCGCGTTCGGCGCCGCACAGTTCGCCGGTCAGCTCCCGGACCACCTGGGTGAGGTCGGCGGAGCAGCCGGGCCGCCACCAGTCGCCGAGCAGCTCGGCCAGGGACTCCTCGCGGGCCTTGGCGAGCCGGTCGGCGACCACGCGCCCGGTGTCGGTCAGGACGAGGTCCAGGCCCTGCCGTTCGGCGAGCCGCCGTTCCTCGACCTGGCGGGCGGCGGCCATGACCGCCTGGAGCGGCACCGGGCTGCGCTCGGCCAGCACCCCTGGTTCGACGGAGCCGTAGCGGCGGACGCGCAGCAGCATCCAGCTGGCGGCGGGCAGCAGGTCGTACCCGGCCCGCTCGGTGATCTTCTGGTAGATCGCGCGGCGGCCCTCCCGGGTGCCGAGGACGGACAGGGCCCGGCACACCTCGTCGGAGGAGGAGCGTTCGACCGGGTTCGGCGGGATGGTCTCGGAGACGTCCGGTGCGGTGACCGAGGCGCGCAGCCGGTCCTCCTTCAGGAACCAGGCCAGCAGGAAGCCGAGGAGGGCGACGGGCGCGGCGTACAGGAAGACGTCGGTGATCGCGGACGCGTACGCGTGCAGGGCGGCCGGGCGCAGCGGGGGCGGCAGGGCGGCGATGCCCCGCGGATCGGATGTGAGCGCGTCGGCGGAGACGCCGGGCGGCAGGCTCACGCCCCGGAAGGCGGCGGCGAGCTTGTCGCCGAGGCGGCTCGCGAAGACCGTGCCGAAGATGGCGACGCCGAAGGAGGCGCCGATGGAGCGGAAGAAGGTGGCGCCGGAGGTGGCGACGCCGAGTTCCTCGTAGGAGACGGCGTTCTGCACGATGAGGACGAGGACCTGCATGACCAGGCCGAGGCCCAGGCCGAAGACGAAGAAGCTGACGCTCATCATCGCGGTCGAGCTGTGCTCGTCGAGCCGGTGCAGCAGGAGCAGGCCGATCGCGGTGACGAGGGTGCCGGTGACCGGGAAGACCTTCCAGCGGCCGGTGCGGCTGACGATCTGCCCGGAGGCGGTCGAGGACAGCAGCAGGCCGGCCACCATCGGCAGCATGTGCACGCCGGACAGGGTGGGCGAGATGCCGTGCACGACCTGGAGGAAGGTCGGCAGGTAGGTCATCGCGCCGAACATGGCGAAGCCGACGATGAAGCTGATGACCGCGGCGAGCGTGAAGGTGCGGATGCGGAACAGCGTCAGCGGCAGCACGGGTTCGGCGGCCCGCCGCTCGACGGCGACGAACGCCACGGCGAGGACGACACCCAGGACGGCGAGCCCGATGATCTGCGCCGAGTCCCAGGCCCAGGTGGTGCCGCCGAGCGAGGCGACCAGCACCAGGCAGGTGGCGACGGCGGCGATCAGGAACGTGCCCAGGTAGTCGATGACGTGGTGGGCGGCGCGGCGCGGGATGCGCAGGGCGACGGCGATCACGGCGAGCGCGACCACGCCGACGGGCAGGTTGACGTAGAACACCCAGCGCCAGCTGAGGTGCTCAGTGAGCACTCCGCCGAGCAGCGGTCCGAGCACGCTGGTCGCGCCGAACACGGCACCGAACAGGCCCTGGTAGCGCCCGCGTTCGCGGGGCGGCACGATGTCGCCCACGATCGCCATCGACAGCACCATCAGCCCGCCGCCGCCCAGCCCCTGCAGCGCCCGGAACCCGATCAGCTCGCCCATGTTCTGCGCCATGCCGCACAGCGCGGAGCCGACGAGGAAGATCACGACGGCGATCTGGAACAGCCGCTTGCGGCCGTACTGGTCGCCGAGCTTGCCCCACAGCGGGGTGGCGGCGGTCGACGCCAGCAGATAGGCGGTGACGACCCAGGAGAGGTGCTCCAGGCCGCCGAGATCGCTCACGATCGTCGGCAGCGCGGTCGACACGATGGTCTGGTCGAGGGCGGCGAGCAGCAGCCCCAGCAGCAGGGCGCCGATGGGGACGAGCACGCCGCCCGGAACGTGCTCGCCGCTCCGCGGGTCCGTCGCCGTGCTGTGCGTGTCCAGGGCCATGGGGACCTCCCGGGGCTCGGGTGCACCTCTTCCATCGTGATCGGTGTCACCGCTTATGGCCTGTCGAGTCCTGCGGATGTGGCGGAAGTGCGCATATTCTTCGAAGGTCCCGAGGGGAGGGGTCGAACACGTGTCGGAGAGGCAGGGGACCACGTGCCCGGAGTGCCGGGCACCCAGGGGACCGGACAACACCCCGTCGTGCGACTGCACCGAGCGGGTGTCCGAGGCGTTGAGTCAGACGCGTACGGCGGAGGCGGCAGCGGCGGAGGACTTCGATCCGCTGCGGATACGGCCGTATGTGGAGGTGCGGGACGCGGGCGCGGGCCCCGGCCCGAGGGAGCCGCGACCGGTAGCGCCCGCGCCGCCCGCGCCGACGGCTGAGCCGGGCCCGCCCGGGGCCGAGCCGCCCCGGCGCCGCTCTGCTCGTACCGTGCTGCTGGCCGCCGGGGGCGCGGGGGTGGTGATCGTCGCGGTGGCCGGTTTCGCGCTGCTCTCCTATCACGCGCCGGCCCGGGAGCGGGCGGCGCGGGAGGTCAGGGAGAGCATCCCGGCGGCGACCACCCGGGCGCCCGCCTCGGTGCCGGCACCGGCACCGCCGGTCACGCCCGCCTCGCCGGCCCCCTCCCCCTCGGTACCGGCGGACCCTAGCCCGTCCTTCGGCAGCGCGTCACCGTCGCCGACCCCCACGCCCTCCGCCAGTGCGTCCCGCGCCACCTCACCGACGCCGTCCGTGACGCCCTCCGCCTCCCCGCGGACCACGCCCGCCCTGGCCCCGGTGCTGCGCCGCGGCGACAGGGGCCCGGAGGTCACCGAACTCCAGCTGCGGCTACGGCAGCTGAACCTCTACGGCGACCGGATCGACGACTCCTTCACCCTCCCCGTGGAGGACGCCGTACGCAACTACCAGCTGGCCCGGGGCATCGCGGCCGACCCGCTCGGCGAGTACGGCCCGGCGACACGGAGAAGCCTGGAGGGGGAGACGACGGAGCCGTAGCCGGGGCTGGTCCGACCCAAGGGGCGCGGGGAACTGCGCGAGCAACCCACCACGCACCCGCGCCCGACAGCGTGCCGCACGCCGCTTCCCGTCAGCCGATGTGCAACCGGATCCTGCCGTCCGGCAAGGCCTCGACCCGGACCCGGGTGAGGTCGGGCACGGCCACGTCCGGCTCGTGCGGCACGGCACGCGGCCCGACGCCCACGACCCGCATCCCCGCGGAGCGCCCCGCCGCGATCCCCGCGCCGGAGTCCTCGAAGACGATGCAGTCGGCCGGGTCGACGCCCAGTTCCGCGGCGCCCTTCAGGAAGCCCTCGGGGTCGGGCTTGCTCGCGCCCACCGACTCGGCGGTGACGCGGACCGTCGGCAGGGGCAGCCCGGCGGCGTTCATGCGGGCCGTGGACAGGGGGACGTCCGCGGAGGTCACCAGCGCGTGCGGCAGCCCGTCCAGCGCGGCGAGGAACGCGCTCGCGCCGGGGATCTCGATCACGCCGTCGGTGTCGGCGGTCTCCTCGGCGAGCATGCGGGCGTTGTCGGCGAGGTTCTGCTCGACCGGCCGGCCGGGCAGCAGTACGGCCATGGAGGCGTGGCCCTGCCGGCCGTGCACGACCCGCATCACCTCGTCGCCGTCCAGCCCGTGCCGCCCGGCCCAGCGCCGCCAGATGCGCTCGACCACGGCGTCCGAGTTGACGAGGGTGCCGTCCATGTCGAGCAGGAGGGCGCGGGCGGTGAGGACGGTGGGCGTGGCGGTGGCCGGCATCGGCAGCTCCATGGAACGAAAAGGCCCGCGTCGGGAGACGTGGGGAGGGACAAGGCGGCCCCGCCCGCCGGTCAGGGAAAACGGGCGGGAGCCACTTTGTTCCTCCACGGTACAAAACCTGTGCGGCTCCCGCCACCACCCCGGCGAGGGTTCACTCACCGTTCAGCTCAGCCCGCGACGGCTTCGTACAGGCTCCACACGCCGAGACCCAGCATCAGCAGCGCCGCGATCTGCGTGATCAGCCGCAGCGGGACCCGCTTCATCAGGGCCTTTCCGCCGACGATGCCGAGTCCGGCGACGGCCCACAGGCCGAGCACGGCGCCGAGGCCGACGGAGACCGGGTCGTCGTAGCGGGCGGCGAGGTTGGCGGTCATGATCTGGGTGAGATCGCCGAACTCGGCGACGAGGATCAGCGTGAAGCCCGTCCCCGCGACCTTCCAGAAGGACTGGTCGGCGGGCTTCTTGATCTCCTCCTCGCCGTCGTCCTTCTTCAGCAGCAGCATCGCCGCACCGCCGAGGAAGAGGACGCCGGTGAGGGCGTGCACGATCTGCTGCGGCAGCAGGGTCAGCACACTGCCGGCCGCGACGGCGAGCACGACGTGCAGCAGGAAGGCGGCGGCGACGCCCGCGAAGACGTACGAGGCGCGGTAGCGGGTGCCGAGGACGAGGCCGGCGAGCGCGGTCTTGTCCGGCAGCTCGGCCAGGAAGATGACGCCGAAGACGAGCGCCGTCACGGTGATGCTGATCAAGATCCCTCAATCGGTCGGGCTGCCCCGCCGAGAGTGCGGTACGTCACGCGATGACACCTCGGCATGGCAGCACACTCGGCGCCCGTACCAGGGGGCACGGGCGTGCACTGCTTGCCGAAGGTCTCGCTGGCGGACCTCGATGAAGTCCGCCTCCGGGCGCCGGCTCAGGCTCGCTGAGCAGTATGTCGACGGTCCGGCGAAGAGCTACTCCCCTTCTGCGCTCCCCACTGTACGGGATGTGAAGGTTCGGCCGTGAACCTTGTCTTGACATGTTCGCGTCACTAGCTTCTTACCGAGCGCTCACCCCCCGGCAACACCGCACCGCGAGCATTCCCTCGCTCGCGACCCAACACCGCTACCCCACAAGGGAGTTCAGCCATGCCGAAGTTCTACGCGCGTCGACGGACGAGCATACTCGCGGCCCTCACGGGCCTCATAGCCTCCGTCGCCCTGTTCAACTCCCCGAACGCCTCGGCCGCCCTCCCCACGCCGGTCAGCGCCGCCACCGCCCGCACGTACCTCTCCCAGCTGACCGTGGCCACCGAGAACCGCACCGGCTACAGCCGCGACCTCTTCCCGCACTGGATCACCATCAGCGGCGCCTGCAACACCCGCGAGACGGTCCTCAAGCGGGACGGCTCGAACGTCGTCACCGACTCCTCCTGCGCCGCCACCAGCGGCAGCTGGTACTCCCCGTACGACGGCGCCACCTGGACCGCCGCGTCCGACCTCGACATCGACCACCTCGTCCCGCTGGCCGAGGCCTGGGACTCCGGCGCGAGCAAGTGGACCACCGCGCAGCGGCAGGCCTTCGCCAACGACCTGACCCGGCCCCAGCTGATCGCCGTCACCGACAACGTCAACCAGGCCAAGGGCGACCAGGACCCGGCGACGTGGGTGCCGTCGCGCTCCGCGTACCTGTGCACGTACGTGCGCGCCTGGGTGCAGGTGAAGTACTACTACAACCTCTCGGTGGACTCCGCCGAGAAGAGCGCGCTGACGAACTACCTGGCGAGCTGCTGAGTTCCGCACCGGCACCCCGCCGTAGGGCCTGAGGCCGGACGGCGGGGGACGTCACTCCGTCAGGAAGCCGGGCTGCGGCGCACCAGGAAGCCCGCCGCCGCGCCCGCCCCGAACAGCGCGGCCACCGAGACCGCCGTGGCGATCCAGGTCGCGCCGAGCCACTGGGCGCCGTAGTAGCCGAGGGCCACGCTGTAGGCGGCCCAGGACAGGCCGGCCAGGGCCGACCAGGGCAGGAAGTCGCGGGCGCGGCGATGGGCGGCGCCGGCGCAGAAGGAGACGACCGAGCGGCCGGCCGGGGCGAAGCGGGCGAGGACGACCAGGGCGCCGCCGCCCCGGGCGAGCGCGTCGCCGAGACGTTCCTGCGCGGTGGTCAGCCGCCGGGAGCGGGCTATCGCCCGGTCCAGCCGCTCCCCGCCCCGCCAGGCCAGCCGGTAGGCCACCAGGTCGCCGAGGACCGAGGCGGTCGCCGCGGACAGGATCAGGGCCAGGATGTCCGGCACGTCGTGCGGGACCGCGCCCGTCGCCGCGCCGGAACCGGCCGCCGCCGCCGTGCCGGCCGTGATGACCAGCACACCGCTCGGCAGCACCGGCAGGAACACGTCGAGCAGGACCGAAAGAGCCACCACGGCATAGATCCATGGCCCGGCCGCCAGCGACCCCACGCTTTCCAACACGACGACTCCCGTCACTCCCCCGTGGCGAACGGCCGTACAGCCGAACAGCCATACAGCGTACGCCGGGGGTGTGACAGGAGCCTCGCGGGGGGTTCGTGAGGTGACTACAGGTTGTTCACGGGCTGCCGCTTTCGCGTGCGGATCAGGCGGTCACCGGCGCCTGCTCCGCCGCGCGCCCGCCGTCCGCGGCCGCGCGCCGGCCGAAGAGCCGGTCCAGGCCGAAGGCGCCGGAGCCGGTGAAGACCAGCAGGAAGAAGGCCCAGCAGAAGAGGACGGACAGCTCGCCGCCGTTCTGGATGGGCCACAGGGCGACCTGCTGGTGGACGTCGAAGTAGGCGTACGCCATCGAGCCGGAGGCGATCAGCGCGGCACCGCGGGTGCAGAGGCCGAGCAGCACCAGGCCGCCGGCGACCAGCTGGATCACGGCCGCGTACCAGCCGGGCCAGGTGCCGGCCGCGATGGTGCCGCCGGTGCCCGCGGCACCGCCGAGGATGCCGAACAGGGACGCGGCGCCGTGCACCGCGAAGAGCAGGCCGAGGACGATGCGGAAGAGCCCGATGGCATAGGGCTGAGCGGAGTTGAGACGTGCGGACATGAAGGAGTCGCTCCTCTTCGGTGTCGGTCGGGCCGGCCGGGGACTGAGAGGCCGGTCGTGGGGGCGGCGGTACCGAATGGAGTGACAGGTTAGGCGCACCTAATCGATGCTTGCAAGTTCAACATCCGGTCGGAGTGGCGCGTCCGCCCCCGCTTCCGCCGTCGGCGCCGCCGCCCGCAGGACGGCCCGCGCCACCGCGTCGGCGTCCGACAGCGTGACCGAGTCCACCCCCGGCCGGGCCCCCGCCGCGGTCACCCAGTGCACCCCCTCCGTGGGCACGCCGAACGCGAACCGCCTTGTATGCAGGGCTCCTTGACGGTCGATCAGGTGATACGGCCGCCGGGTCACGTCCAGCCCTCCGGTCTCGTACCCGTCGACCGTGTGCGGCCGGCAACCGCCGTCGGCGAGGAGCCCGGCGAGCAACTCGTCGGCGGTGCACCGGACATCGGGCTCCGGGAGCCGGGCCTCTATGAGAGTGGTCACACGGACGGCCGGGCCGGGTACCCTCCGTGACCGCGCCACCCAGGCCCCGTCCTCGGCCGACACCTCCAGCCCCGGCCCGAGCACCTCCACGACGCCCGCCTCCACCAGCGCCGCCAGCTCCTCGATGCGGCGCCGGGGCGGGCCGATGGACAGGAAGGCGTTCAGCGGGGTGTACCAGCGGTCCAGGTGCGCGCGGCGGGAGGCGCCGCTCAGTCCGCCGTGGTCGACCACCAGCCGTATCTCGTTGCGCAGATCGCGCAGCACGTCGAGCGCCGCCTTGAGCGGCCCCCGTACGTTCCCCAGGGCGGCCTGCGCGGCGTCCTCGCGCAGATACGCCAGCAGCCACGCCCGCCACTGCCCCTGACCGGCGAACTCCCGCCCCTCGTAGGGCCGGGCGATCCGCCGCCAGGACCACCGGTCGGCCGCCGGCACCCCGAACTCGTCCAGGATCAGGCTCTCCTGGGGGTCGCCGTGCGGTACGGCGAGGAGGCGCGCGGTGAGGTCCGGACGGCCGGTCAGCGCGCCGTAGTAGACCGTCTCCACCTCCTTCGCCACCAACGGCCATATCTCCGCGAGGAAGTCGGGCGCCTCGCCGGAGTCGGCGCGCTTGCGGAAGCCGGCGATCACCTCCGGGGTGAGGACGAGCGGGGTGTGCCGGCCGTGGGCGCCCTTGGCGTTGTCGCCGCGGGCCTGGTACGGCAGCCCACGCCGCGAACCGGCGTACAGGCGCGGCTCCCGCCCGGAAGGGAGGTAGCGCGGGGAGCCGTCCGGACGGCGGGTGAAGCGCCCGCCGCGGCCCGTGGTGAGGAGGGCGAGATGGTCGAAGAAGTTCAGGCCGAGCCCGCGCAGCAGCACGGGCGCGCCGGGCCGGAGCGCGGAGAGGTCGACGTCGGCCGGGTTGGCGGGCGGGATGTGGCGCAGGCCGTGCCCGGCGGCGTACGCGGCGAGGCGCCGCTGCTCCGCATCCGGGGCGGCGGGCAGGTGCCCCTGGGCCAGCACCACCGCGGCGAGGCCGGTCAGGGTCCGGCCGTCGTCCAGGGTGAGCAGTTGACGGCCGTCGGGCTCGTCGGCCAGCCGTACGGCGCGGGCCCGGTGCGTCTGCACGCGCACGGCGGCCGGGGCCGCACGGACCGTGGTGGCGAACACCCACTCCAGGTAGCGGCCGTAGTGCGCGCGGGTCGGGTAGTCGTCCGGGCCCAGCTCGCCGTCCGCCCACTCGTACAGGCTGGGGCCCGGCCGGACGGGGCCCGAGCAGTCCACGCTGGCGTCGGTGAACAGGGTCACCTGGCTCGCCACGGTGTTCATCAGCAGCTCGGCCGACTGCGCGGTCCGCCAGACCCTGCCGGGGCCGGGCGGCGCGGGGTCGATCACGTGCACCGTCAGCCGGACGTCCGGCGGGAGGAGCTCCGGTGCGGAGGCGCAGAGGCGCTCCAGGACGCTGGTTCCTCGGGGTCCGGCCCCGACCAGGGCGACGGAGACCGTGGGGGATTCCTGAGACAAGGGAAGGGCTCCAGGGCGTCGACGACAAGCGGAGGGCGCGCTTCATCATGCCCTGTCGCGACCCAACTCCCTTGTTGCCCGCCGGAGTTATGGCGACATGCCGGATTACGGAGGGGATGCCTGCCCTAGCCCTCCCGTCGCACGGCCTGCCCCCGCACCTCCAGTCCTCCGAGCAGGTCCGCGGTGGCCCGGGCCACGGCGTCCACCGCCTCGTCGAAGACCTCCCGGTTGTGGGCCGCGGGAGCCCGGAAACCCGAGATCTTCCGTACGTACTGCAACGCCGCCGCGCGGATGTCCTCGTCCGTGGCCTCGCCGGGCAGGGCGGGCGGACGCAGTGTCTTGATGCTCCGGCACATGGACACAGTCTCGCGCACGGCACTGACAACTGCGAAGATCAGCACCGAGGCGGCCACCGACCCCGGGGCCGACCGTCGAAGGGAACAACTCCATGACGCACCCGCTCACCGTGGCCGTCCTCGGCCCCGGCGGCACCGGCGGCCTGCTCGCCGCCCTGCTGTCCCGCTCCGGCCACCGAGTGATCTGCCTGGCCGGTGACGCCACGGCCGATGCCCTGCGCCGTACCGGCATCACCGTCCGCAGCCCGCAGTTCGGCGAGTTCACGGCCGCCGTCGACGCGGACACCGAGCTGCGCGAACCGGTGGACGCCTGTCTGGTCACCGTGAAGCACACCGCGCTCGACGCCGCCCTCACCCGGGTCCCGCCCGCCGTCCTCGGCGACGCCCTGGTCGTACCGCTGCTGAACGGCGTCGAGCACCCCGCCGCCCTGCGCGCCCGCTACCGCCCCGACCGGGTCGCCCCCGCCGTGATCCGCGTGGAGTCCACCCGGCTCGCCCCGGGCGTGATCGAACACGGCAGCCCGTTCACGGAGATCGACCTGGCCGGGCAGTCCGTGCCCCGGGGCCGTCTCGACGCCCTCGCCGACCGGCTGACGGCCGCGGGTACGACCGCCCGCGCGGTCGGGGACGAGACGGCGGCCCTGTGGGCCAAGATGGCGTTCCTCGCCCCGTTCGCCCTGCTCACCACCCGGTACGGCGTCCCGCTCGGCGAGGCCCGCACCCGGCACCGGGGCGAACTGGAGGCGCTGGTCGCCGAGACCACCGCGGTCAGCCGGGCCTGCGGCGCCCCCGCCGACCCGGCCCAGGCCCTCGCCCGGTACGACGCCTTCCCGCCCGCCGCCAAGTCGTCCATGCAGCGCGACGCGGAGGCGGGCCGGCCGCTCGAACTGGACGCGATCGGCGGCGCGTTGCTGCGGGCGGCCGAGCGGCACGGCGTACCGGTACCGGTGACGGCCCGGCTGGTCGGGGAGCTGCGAGCCGCCGGCCACTGAGACCCGGCCACTCGTTCGGCTGAATCCCACCGGAACCTCATGATCGACCTCGCCTCGCAAAATCGAACAGGCGTAGCATTAGCGCGTGGCGACGAGCTATGAATTCCCGAGTGACCTCCTCGCCGGCCAGGAGGAGCTGCATCAGGTCCGGGCCGAGCTGTCGGCCCTGCTCAAGCGGCTGCCCTGGTCGGTCGAGCCGCTGGACGGCTTCAGTGACGCGGGCGGCTGGCGCAAGCTGGAGCGGCCCGCGTCCCCCGGCTGGACGGAGGACGAACAGGCCGAGGTGGAGAAGCTGCGACGACGCGAACACGAACTGGCGGTCTTCGTCAGCACGCACCGCTTCTGGTCCGAGATAGCGGCGGCGGACCGGGTGGAGGCCCGGTCCCTGCTGAAGCACGCTCACGAGAGGGAGACGTAGGCCACGAGAACGGCCCCTCGGAGCATTCTCCGAGGGGCCGGACCGGTGGGCGCGGACGGTTTCGAACCGCCGACATCCTGCTTGTAAGGCAGGCGCTCTACCCCTGAGCTACGCACCCGGGCAGGTCGACAGCCTACATGGCCCGAGGGCCTGTGCTGCAAACCGGAGACAAGGGGGTTTTCCCACCCCTGTTCCTGGAGGCCGCCGGATCGTCGGGCCGCGCGGCGGGTCCTAGGGTCGGCGGAGACCGATGTACTCCGGCCACCGGATCAGGCGGGCCGGTCCAGGGGGAGAAATCACATGTTCCGTCCCGTTGCCTTCCGTGCTGCCGGCCTGGCCGTGCTCACCGGTGCGCTCGTCGCCGGGGTCAGCGCCTGTGGCGCCTCCGCCGGGGACGACACGCATCCGGACCACCGCTCCTTCCCGCTGCACGGCCGTACCCTCACCGTCGACTCCGACAACTCCTCGCTGGAGATCGTCGCCGTGGACTCCCAGAAGGCCGGCACCGTCGATGTGACCCGCTGGTTCGACGGGTCCGTGGTCGCCGGCGACGGGCCCACGGTGCGGTGGTCCATGGCCGACGACCGGCTCGTGCTGCGGGTGCACTGCTCCGGGCTGTTCGCCGACTGCTCGGCCCGGCATCGCATCGAGGTGCCCCACGGGGTCGGCATCGAGGTCGAGAGCGCGGACGGCGGCGTGCGTGCCTCCGGGTTCCGGGATCCGGTCGGCATCGACGCCGGCGACGGCGCCGTGCGTGTCACCGGCTCCAGCGGGCCGCTGGACCTGCACGCCGACGACGGCGCGGTGCGCGCCGAGGTCTCCTCGCGCCGGGTGAAGGCCTCCGCCGACGACGGCTCCGTGGACGTCGAACTCTCCGGCCCGCCGGACCTGGTGGACGCGAACAGCGAGGACGGGTCGGTGACGGTGGCACTGCCCAAGGGCGCGTACCGGGTGTCGGCCGGCTCCGACGACGGGGCGGTGTCGGTGTCCGTGCCCCGCGACGACACCAGCCCGCACCGGGTCTCGGCGCACAGCTCCGACGGGAAAGTCACGGTGCGTACGGCGAACTGACCGGGCCGTGTGTTCGTCTTCAACGGGTGGGAGAATGTCTCCACCCAGGGCGGACCACAGCACGGGAGAGGGATGTGACGGCGACACCGGGCACGCCAGCGACACCGCCGTACCCGCCGTCGTCCACCGCGCGGACCCGGCGTGGTCACCCGGCCCTGCGCGACACCCTCGCCCTGATCGGCCTGCCGCTGCTGGCCGCGCCGGTGCTGGCCGCCGCGTTCACCGGCGGCGGCACCCGGCGCTGGTTCGGCGGGCGGGCGGAGAGCCAGCGGGCCGAGGCGCAGGCCGCGAAGGACGCCGCCGCGGCGGCCTTCTACGAACTCGACACCGCGCAGCGGGATCTGCGGATCTCGATCGAGACCATCACGGCGGTGGACGACTCCCCCGCCGCCCGGCGTGCCGTCTCCGACTTCGAGGCGCTCGGCCGCCGGATCGACGAGGTCAGTCAGCGGTACATCCAGGCCGTCGACGCCCATGATCTGGACCGGGTGGATCTGGAGGCCGGCACGGCCGGGCGGGCGCGGGCCGAGCTGACCGCCGCCAAGGACGAGCTGGTGCGGGTCCGGCAGGAGCTGGAACGGTTCGGCGGCTCGCTCGGGCCGCTGCTGGGCAAGGCGGAGACCCAGCTGGCGCGGCTGGCGCCCGCCGTGGAGCGGGCCCGGCAGTCGCTGTTGGCCGCGAGCAACGCCCTGGACGCCGTACGGGAGAAGGGCCTCGCGGCCGATGAACTGGCCGCGCGGCTGGCGGCCCTGTCGCCCGAGCTGACCAGGCTGAACCAGGGCGCCGGGCAGCATGGCGTGCAGCCGACGCTGGAGCGGGCCGAGCGGGTCCAGCGGGAGGCCGGGGCGATCCGGGCCGAGGCGGAGCGGCTGCCGGAGCGGGCGGCCGAGATCGATCACCGGCTGGTGTCCCTGCGGACCAGGGCGCAGGCGCTGACCACGCGGGCCGGGCAGGTGGAGCCGGTGCTGAGCGAGCTGCGCCGCCGGTTCGCCGCCGCCTGCTGGCAGGATCTGCAGCAGGTGCCGGGACAGGCCGGGGAGAACGTGCGGCAGGCCGAGGCGAAGCTCCGGGAGGCGCAGGCGGCGCGGGACGCCCAGCGATGGCCGGACGCCACCTCGCTGCTGGCGACCGTACGGGCGCTGCTGAATGCCACCGACGAGGCCGTGTCGGCCGCCGGTGACCGGCTGGCCAGGCTGAACGCCGTGCAGAAGGATCCGCAGGCGGAGATCGAGCGGACCCGGTTCGCGATCCGGGACGCCCAGCGGCTGGCCATGACGGGCCGTACGACCCCGGACCCGCGGCACGCCCGGCCGCTGGACGACGCCGTGGCCCGGCTGGAGCGGGCGGTCGGCACGCTGGAGGGGCGGCACCCCGACTACTGGCACTTCCTGACCGAGGCCGAGGCGGTCCGGGGGACGGTGGCGCGGGTGGTGGCGCAGATCCGCGAGGAGCGCGGCGCCGGACACTGACCCGCGTGTGTTGCCGGTGGGCCGGGGCAGGCGGATATTGAATGGACGGATGGCCTCCGCTAGCGCCCGAGGGAGGCGGACATGGCCACACACGCAGTGCACACGAGGAAAGCCGGGGAGCGCCGGCGGACGCGGCTGGACGACCACCTGCCCGTCGACCACCGGCTCAACACGGTCTACCGGATCGGAGCGGGCCTGATCGGCGCGTTCCTGGTCGCCTTCGGCATTCTCGGCGTGATCGACCACATCGGCTTCTTCAACACCGGCGGTGACACGGTCGCCGGGCTGAACAGCAACGGCGCGCTCAGTGTGCTGTCGATCGTCATCGGCGCGGTGCTGCTGGCCGGCATGGTGATCGGCGGGAACTTCGCGTCGACCCTGAACATGGTCCTCGGCGTGCTGTTCCTGCTGAACGGCTTCCTGTTCCTCGGCCTGCTGGACACGACCAGCAACTTCCTGGCCTTCAAGATCCAGAACGTCTTCTTCAGCTTCGTCGTGGGCCTGTTGCTGATGACCTTCGGCATGTACGGCCGGGTCGGCTCGGCGCTGCCGCACGACAACCCGTACTGGCGGGCCCGCCATCCGGGACCCTCCCCGCACGAGCAGCGGATGCTTCAGGAGCGGGAAGGGCAGGAGCGGCAGGGCCCGCAGCCGGGCCCGGGTCAGGTCCGGTAGGCGTAGAACGCGGCGCTCGGGTACGAGGCGACGAGGCTGGCCACCGACCGGTTGTAGGTGTTGGTGGAGTGGTAGCTCACGTACGGCACGCCCCGGCGGTCCCGGTAGGTGACGATCATCGTGTGGTCCTTGGACCCATCCCGGTTGAAGTCCATCTGCAGCACGTCGCCGAGGTCCGTCTGGTAGACGTTGGCGAGGCTGGTGGCCCGCTTCGAGGACAGGGCGAACCAGGAGAACTCGTTCACGCCGACGAAGGAGTCCGACTGGATCTCGGAGTTGCCGAACCACTTGTGGAAGTCGTACGTGTAGCCCGGTACGTGCTTCCAGCCGCCCGCCTTCAGGGCCTGGCTGACGAAGTTGGTGCAGTCGCCGCCGGCCCCCACCCCGTTGAAGTCCGGGTAGTCGGGGTTGTAGTTGTTCCAGTACTTCTGCGCGTAGGCGACCATGGCCTGGTAGTTGTAGCCGGTCGCGGAGAAGTTCTTCGCGTTCGCCGGTGCGGGCCAGGTGGTGGCCGCGCGGGCCGCGCTCGGCGGGCCGTCGTCCTCGGCGGTGGTCTTCACCTTGGCGACGGCGGGCTTGGCGACCTGGTTCACCGCGAGGTAGCCGTCGTCCGTGTCGCGGATGCCGGTGAGCTGCCAGGTGCCGTGCCGGTCGGCCTTGAAGGTCAGCTCGTGGTGGGCCTGGAAGCCGGTGGACTTCGGGCTCTTGCCGGTGGCCTTCTGGTAGGTCAGCGTCGTGGTCTCGGTGACGGCGACCTTGGCGTTGTGGCCCTTCACCTGGGTGGCGTCGAGCGTGACCTTGGTGCTGCCGGCGCGGTACGTCTCGCCCAGCCGGGCGAGACGGCCGCGGCGGTCACGCAGCTCGTCCAGCGCGGACTTCTCCTCGCGGGTCTGCCCGCCGGACAGGCGCACGGAGCCCGAGAAGCCGGACGTGTGCCGGGTGTCCGCCTTGCCCGCGCCCTCCACCAGGGCCTGGGTGCGGTCGGTGAACACCGCGTCGGCCAGCCGCTGGAAGGTCGCCTTGGTCGCCGCGTCCACGGTCGGGTCGTCGGTCACGGCCGCGCCCGCACTCCAGTTGGGCACCAGGGCCACACCGGCGACCACCGAGGCGGCCGCGGCGGTGACTATGGCGGTGCGGCTCCGCCTACGGCTCAGTCTTCTAGATTTCAATGATGTTCCCCTCTACGCCGGTACACCTACCGGGCGAGGGGCATCTTGCCACGGCTGGTGTGGCGTTTGTGAAGAGGGTTGCACAAGTGGAATCCCCAGGGCGTACTTGTCACTTGACGACCGCGGACCAATCGGGCGACTGGGCGGGGTCGAGGCTGCGCAGGGCGGCCAGGGTCTGCGGCTTCTGCGCGTCCAGCCAGTCGGACAGCTCCTTGAAGGACACGCACTTGACGTCCTTCTTGGTGCACACGGTCTTGACCAGCTCGTCCACGGCCTTCATGTAGATGCCGCCGTTCCAGTCCTCGAAGTGGTTGCCGATGAACAGCGGCGCACGGCTGCCGTAGTAGACCCGGTTGAAGCCCTTCATGTACGAGTCGTACGTCATCTGCTGCCACTCGGGGTACTTCGCCGGGTCGCCGTGGACCTCGCCGTCGGACTGGTTGTAGAGGAAGTTGAAGTCCATCGACAGGGCCTGGACGTTGTCCGTGTACGGGAGCAGCTGCAGCGGGAAGTCCCAGATGCCGTTCTTCTTCGACGGCCATATCTGGAAGTCGCCCGGCGAGCTGGCGTCGTAGCGCCAGCCGTAGCTCTTGATGGCCTTCAGCAGGTTCTTCTGGCCCTCCAGGCAGGGTGCCCGGCCGCCGGTGACCTCCTTCTTGAAGTCGAAGGGCAGCGCGGGAACGTCCTTCCAGCCGGTGTTGGTCTTCCAGTGCTCCACGAAGGAGTAGAACTGGTCGATCTCACTCTTCCACTGCTCGACGCTCCAGTCGCCGCCGCCCTTGGCCTCGCAGAAGTGGCCGTTGAAGTGGGTGCCGATCTCGTTGCCGTCCTGGTACGCCTTGCCCAGCTGGTCCAGCGTGGTGCGGATGTGGTCGTCGGTGGCGTAGTCGATCGCGGCGTCGCCCGGGGAGTGCATGGGGCCGTGGTACTGGGCCTTCTTGCTCTTGGGCAGCAGGTAGATGCCGGTGAGGAAGAAGGTCATGTGGGCGTTGTACTCCTCGGCCAGCTCCCGGTAGTGCGAGAACAGGTGGTCGCTGCCCTCCAGCGCGCCGTCCCAGGAGAAGACCACGAACTGGGGCGGCTTCTCACCGGGCTTGAGCGGCACCGGCTTCAACTGCCCCTTCTGCGGGCCGGTGTAGGAGGTGGAGCCGTCGCCGAGGATCTTGGTCTTGCCGTCCCACTCCGGGCTCGGAGTGGCCTTCGGCGCGCCCGCCCTGGGTCTCTTGCCGGTCGCGGCGGCCGGCGTGGTGCTGTCCGTGCGGGACAGCACCAGGTAGCCGGCCACCAGCGAGGCCACGACGAGGAAGGCGGCCAGCGTCAGGACCTGTGGCCGGGTGGCACGGGGCGCACTGCGGCGGCGAGGGGCTCGACGGCGGCCTGGCGACGACATCTTGCGGGGCATGCGCGGCTCATTCTGCGGAAGGGGAGGGTGGACGGGTTTCGGGGGTCAGCCGATACCCGTCGCGGCCGACCAGAGGGCATACGGGACGCTGTTGGCGGACGTACCGGCCAGGCCCTTGAGCGGCAGGGGCTCCAGGGACTTGGTCAGGTCGATCCGGTAGACGACGATCGCGGTGGACACGGAGTCGGCCGTGCCGACGTACCAGGCGGCGGTGTCCTTGTCGGTGGTGCCGGCCTTCCCGGACACCCCGGACCGCGCGGCCGCCGCCTCGGGGTGGGCGGTGCGGAAGGAGTCGGTGAGCGCCTCGGTGACCTCGTCGGCCACCTGGGCACCGACCGCGCGCTTGGGGTGCGGGGTGGCCAGGGGGACCGGGGAGCCGTTGCGGGTGATCCGGCGCACCGAGTACGGCTCGGTGTGCTTGCCCTCGGCGGCGAAGGTCGCGTAGCCGCTGGCCATCCGGATCGCGCTGGGCGTGGAGCTGCCCAGGGACAGGGCCGGCACCTGCGGGCCCATGCTGGAGGACAGCAGTCCGGACGCCTCGGCGGTCTGCCGCACCGTGTCCAGGCCGGCGTCCATGCCGAGCTGCATGAACGGGGTGCTCACCGACTTCGCGAGTGCCTCGCGCAGGGTGATCTGCCCGTACGACTTCCCGCCCTCGTTGTGCGCGAGGACCTTCTTGCCGCTGCGGTCCCAGTACGGGCCCTCGGGCGTGGTGACGGGCACGCCGTCGTCGCCGTCGTAGACGCTGTCCGGGGTGACGGCCGTGGCGGGTCCCCCACGCGTTTTGTGCACACCGTGCTCGAGTCCGGCGGCGTAGACGAACGGCGTGAAGGCGGTGCCGGCCGGGACCGTGGTCGCGTTCGACTCGTTGAAGCCCTGCTTGCGGTGGTCCGGGCCGCCGTAGACGGCGAGGATCTGCCCGTCGGCGGTCACCGAGGCGGCGCCGTAGTGCCCGTCCTTCGCCGTCGCCGGATCGTCCTGCTTGGCCTCCTTGCGGGCCTTGGTGACGGCGTCGGTCAGCGCCTTCTCCCGCTTGCGGTCGAAGGTCGTGTAGATCTGGTAGCCGCCCAGGTCGAACTGCTTGTCGGTCAGGTGCCCGGCCTTCTTGGCGTACTGCGAGGCCAGCTCCACCAGGTAGTCGCTCTGCGCACCGGTGTTGTACAGCGGATTGCTCTTCAGCGGCTCGGGGAAGGTCTTGTACGTGGCGCGCTCCCGCGGGGACAGCTTGCCGATCGTGACCATGCGGTCCAGGATCCAGGACCAGCGCTCGACGGCCCGCGTGTGGTTGGCCTTGCTGAGCGTGGGGTCGTACAGGCCGGCGCCCTTGAGCAGCCCGGCGAGCATGGCCGCCTCGGAGGCGTTGAGCTTGCCGACGTCCTTGCCGTAGTAGGCCTGGGCCGCGCGCTGGATGCCGTAGCTGCCCCGGCCGAACCAGCTGGTGTTGAGATACCCCTCCAGGATCTCGTCCTTGCTCATCTTGTTGTCGAGCTTGAGCGAGATCATCGCCTCGGTGAATTTGCGGCTGATCGTCTGGTTCTGGGACAGATAAACGTTCTTGACGTACTGCTGGGTAATGGTGGATCCACCCTCGGTGTCCCCTTGGCCCAGTGTGCGGAACACGGCCCGGGTGATGCCCTTGGCGGATATGCCCGGGTCCGAGTAGAAACTCTCGTTCTCCGCCGCGAGCACCGCCCAGCGGACGTCCTGGGGGATGTCCTTCAGGGGCATCGCCTGCCGCTGCACCCACCCGGTGCGGGCCATCGGCGTGCCGTCGGACCAGAAGAAGACGTTGTCCTGCTGTGTCGCGTACGAGTTCAGGTTGCTCGGTATGTCCGTCATCGCGTAGGCGGTGACGAGGAACGCGGTGAGCAGACCGAACGACGTCAGGACGGCGCCGATCCACTGGCGCCAGGAGGGTATCCAGCGGCGCCAGCCGGTGCGGCCGGGGCGCGGGTACACCGGCTTCAGGCGGCGCGCGTAGGGGGCTGCGCGGCGCCAGTACGGGGCCAGCGGGCCGAACACCCGGCCGGCCACGGCCGCGACCGTAGCCGCGGCCCCGGTCCCGGCAGCGGCGCGCTCACGCCCGGCGGAGCGCGCGCCGCGCCGCCGCTCGGCCCTGCCGCCGCCCCGAGCGGGTGGCTCCGGCGGCGGTGGGACGCGCAGCTGCATGGTCTCGTCCGCCCTGAGGGCGTCCACTCTCAGATGCAGGGTCTCGTCGGCGTTCAACGGCTTCTCGCCACGGCCACCCCCCATGGGGCCGCCCTCCCCCTGCGACGCATCGGTCACGCCTGCGTCTCCCTCCGCACTAGGTCTTGCTCGCGCGGGTGAGCTGAGCATCCTCGCAACGGCGTTCACAAATTATCAGTAACATTTTCGAATGCCCGGCACATATGCCGGATAGAAAGCAACACTCAGGAAACATTGAGACGCCCCCGGTGGGGCCTTGACGGCTAACCTGGGCGCATGCCTCGTTACGAGTACCGCTGCCGGACCTGCGGCGACACGTTCGAACTGAACCGCCCGATGGCTCAGTCCGCCGACCCCGCGAGCTGCCCTGCGGGGCATGGCGACACGGTGAAGCTGCTGTCGACAGTTGCCGTTGGCGGCGTGTCGCGCGTCGCGCCCGCGCCCGCGCCGGGGGCCGGTGGGGGCGGGTGCTGTGGTGGCGGGTGCTGCGGGTAGTCGCCCACGCGGCGGAGCCGCATATCGAACACAGCCCCGCGCCCCTAGGTCGGCTGTCGTACCGTTCTCAGGAACTCCCGTAGGATCCGCTCCCCCGCCAGCACCCCCCGTTCCGGCAGGGCGGTGATCTCCGGGGCGGTCCAGTCCGTGTCGGCCAGTTCGCCGTGGGCCGGGCGCCAGCCCCTGTCGGCGGCCAGCAGCAGGTCGGCGTCGAGCAGGGAGTCCCCCGCGGCCAGCGTCAGCTCCGCGCCGGTACGGCGGGCGACCTCGCGGACGGCCGCGCTCTTGGTGAGCGGCTTGGGGACGGCGTAGATCTTGCGGCCCTGCAGGGACACCGTCCAGCCCCGGTTCTCCGCCCACACCGCCAGCTCCTTCACCCAGTCGTCGGGCAGCAGCTCGCGCTCCACCACGAGGTAGGCGAACAGGTCCTCGGCGACCCGGTGCTTGCGCACCCACACCGGGTCGGCGGAGCGCAGCAGGTGCTCGCGGATCTCCGCCAGCGGCGCGCACTCCTCGGCGAGCCGCGCCTGCACGCTCGCGTGCCAGTCGGCGTCGGTGACCCCGTCGACCAGCAGATGGCCGCCGTTGGCGCAGATCGCGTACTTCGGCGGCGGCCCGGGCAGGTTGATGCGCTGGTACTGCTTGCGCGTCCGGGTCGTCGTCGGCACGAAGACGGCCGTGTCGCCGAGGTCGGTCAGCAGCTGGGCCGCGGTCTCCGTCAGGTAGGAGAGCGGCTTGGCCTCGTGCACCTCCACGCACAGCAGCCGGGGCGCCCGCACGTCCGGCATGGTCAGCGCCAGGGCCGCCGAGGAGTAGATCAGCGTACGGTCGAGGTCGCTCGCCACCAGCACCGGCATCAGAGGGTCACCGCCTTGCCGTCGGCGCCGGTGGCGCCCCGCGTGTACTTGGGATGGATCAGGCCGACGCAGGTGTACGGCAGCTCGCCGACCTCCTCCACCGGCACCCCGCGCTGCTCGGCGAGCAGCCGTACATGGTCCAGGTCGGCGCCGGCCCCCGCCCGCGCCAGGATCTTCCACGGCACCCGGCGCAGCAGCACCCGGGTGGTCTCGCCGACGCCGGGCTTGACGAGGTTCACGTCGTGGATGCCGTACTCCTCGCTGATCCGCTCGACCGCCCGCCAGCCCGCCCAGGTCGGGGTGCGCTCGGCGGCCAGCAGCTCCTTGACCGCGCCGTCGACGGCGTCGGCGACCTCGGGGAAGCGGGCGGAGACGGCGTCGAGGAAGGCCACGGAGAGATCGGCGCCGGCGAGTTCGCGGTAGAACTTGGCGCCGTGGAAGTCGTGCGGGCCGACCAGGTCCGCGCGCAGGACCGTGCGCGACACCAGGCCGGAGACGGTCGAGTTGAGGCAGGCCGAGGGGATGAGGAAGTCCTCGCGGGTGCCGTAGGTGCGCACGCAGGAGCCGGGGTCGGCGAGGACGGCGATCTCCGGGTCGAAGCCGGTGACACCCTCCGCCTTCTCGAACTCCTCGACGGCCTGGGCGAGTTCGCGGGTGATGGCGCCCTTGCCGGTCCAGCCGTCGACGAAGACGACGTCCCGGGGGTCGTGACGGTCGGCGAGCCAGCGCAGCGCGTTGGCGTCGATGCCCCGGCCGCGCACGATCGACACGGCGTAGTGCGGGAGGTCCAGTCCGTGCCGGTACTGGGCCCAGCGGCGCATGAGGATGCCGACCGGGGTGCCCGCGCGGGCGAGGGAGACCAGCACCGGGCGGGGCGACCGCTCGGTGATGACAGTCTCGGTCACGACACCGACGGCCTGGGCGATCCGGGCGGCCGAGGCGTCGAGGGCCGCGTGGAACAGCTCCTGGTACTGCTCGCTGGGCTGGTACTCCACCGGCAGCGACTCGGCGTAGTGCGCGCCGCCGCTCTGGACGGCCTCCTCCCGCTCCTCGGTCGGCGCCTCCAGGGCGACGGCGGAGAGGTCCTGGAGCAGCCAGCCGACCTCCTCCGGCGCGTACGAGGAGAATGCGGGGCCGCGGAGGGGCTCGGGCAGCATGGCCGGCCTTTCGGGAGCGTGCGGGACGTACGACGGTACGACCGCGAGCAGGACGTGCGGGGTGTGCTCGGCGAGGCGGGCCAGCAGCCCGTCGGGCGCGTGCAGGGCGGGGGTGTCGGCGACGGAGTCGACCACGGCGACGACGGCGTCGAAGCCGGCACCGGCGACGTTGTAGGCGTACCGCTCGCCCGGCCCGTCGGCCGGGTCGTCGTGCGCGGGGAAGACCAGGCGGGTGCGGATCGCGTAACCCGGGTCGTCCACCGCGAGCACGGGCGACCGGGTGGTGGTGGAGAACCGCACCTCGGCGTCCGTGACCCGCTCCAGCTCATGGGCGAGCCGCAGCGGGGCGTACATCAGCTCTTCGAAGCCGAGGACGAGGACACGCCGGGCGCCGGCGGGCAGGGCGTCGCGCAGGCGGCCGGCCATGGCGGGCAGGGCGGCTTCCAGCCGGGCGCGGTGGGCGGGGGTGAAGCCGTGGCGGCCACCGTCGGGAAGGTCGGGGGGCCAGTGCAGGTCGACCTTGTGCGGCTGCGCCGCGTGGGCGTGGGCGACCCCGCTCGGTCCGCACCCGGCGGCCTCGTACCGCGCCACCAGCTCCTGCCCCTTCTCCAGCACCCCCTCCGGCAGCCGTACGGTCCCGGACGCGGCGGCGACGAGGTCCACCCGCGCCCCGATCTCCGCCGCGAACCGCTCCAGCCGGCCGGAGTCCTCGGCCGACCGCATGTCGACCAGCGCCACCACCACATACCGCTCCCGCGGATACCGCGCATGCAGATCGCGGATGGTGTTGAGCACGGTGTTGCCGGTGGAGAACTCGTCGTCCACCAGCACCAGCGGCCCGTCCCCGGCCAGCAGACCGGGGTCCTCGGGAAGCAGCGAGTGCGACGTGGCGTGGGAGTGCGACTCCTCGAAGCCGCCCGCCAGGGCGACCCCGGGAACCGCACGGCGCGTGGAGTGCAGATACGGCGCCGTACCGAGCCCGTCGGCGACAGCGTGTCCCAGCCCGGTCGCGGTCTCCGCGTAGCCGAGGACTACGGCAGCGCCCCCCTGTGCTCCGAGCAGCGCGGCGACCTCGCGGCCCAGGCGGAGCCCGTGGCCGTACACCACGGCCGGCGACTGGGGTACGTGCTTGCCGAGGACGTTCGAGACCAGCAGGTGGGCCCGCTTGGGGTTGCGCCGCAGCGCGAGCCCGAGCAGGGCCGGCAGCCCGTCGTCGCCCACGAGTCCGACCCCGAGTCGCTCGGCGACCCAGCTGCCGGACCAGACTCCGTCGTTCACTGCGTTGTTCATGCGTTCCTTGGAGAGGGGGCGAAAGGTTCAGCCAGGTATGCCGGCGGCGAGCAGTTCCACGAAGCCGACGTCCTCATGGGCGACGCCGAACGCCTCGGCGCGGAGCAGGGTCCGCTCGGCCCAGGCGCGGTGCGGCTTCACCTCGTTCATCTTGTTCGTGTAGGCCGACCGCAGTACACCCCCGCCGCCGCGTTCCGGCCGCAGTATGTCCTGGGCGTCGCTGAACTCCTCGTGGCTGACCACGGAGAGTGCGTGCACCGGGAGCACATGGGAGGGGTGGATGCAGGTCTTGCCGAGCAGACCGTTGGCTTGGTCCAGGGAGATCTCCCGGAGCAGTCCGTCCATGGCGTGTTCGATGAGCTTCTCGCGCAGCTCGACGGCCTGGACCTGGAGGAACGGGCTCTGCCGGAGCTGCGGCTTGAACATGCGTTCGGAAACGCGGAAGTACTCCCAGACCGGGCCGGTGACGGTGAAGCCGGTGCCGTCGGCGCGGCCGAGCATGTTCACGACGTCGGCGATCACGGAGGCGACGATCTGGACGTCGTACGCCGTCATGTCGGGGGCGCGGCGCAGGCCGTAGGAGGAGCAGAAGTCGGTCACGCCGAGGCGGAGGGCCAGGACCCGGTCGCGGTACTTGCCGACCGCGCGGGCGATGCCCTCCAGGGTGTCCACCCGCGACTCGCGGTAGAGCAGCTCGGGGGACTCCAGGACGGGCATGGCGAAGAGCCGCCGGCCGCCGGCGTTCTCGGCCGCGGTCAGGGCCTCCAGGAAGGGGATGCCGCGTTCCTCGGTGAACTTGGGCAGCACGAACCCGGACAGCAGGCGCACGGCCGGGCCGAGGCGGCCGACCAGGTCCGGGATCTGCTCGGGGGCGCGCACCCGGATGAACAGCAGGGGCGGCTCGGCCCCGGGCCGGGCGGCGAGGTCGGTCAGCTGCCGGACGAGGTTCTCCTCGCCCGCGACGACGTCCGCGTCGTCGATCGAGTCCTCCAGGCACAGCACCATCGAGACCACGCCGTTGCCGGCCTGTTTGACGATGTCGTCGGCGAGCCGCGGACGGGTGGCCGGGCTGTACAGCGTGGCGCCCAGGGCCGCGGAGAGCAGCCGGGCCGGCGAGTCGGCGGTGAACGCGGCCGGCTCCCGATGGAAGAGGCGCTGCCGCACCTCCGGGGCAATGTGCCCGAAATGACGCATAGGACTCCCTCAGGGTGCGTGCCATGCCTGTGGGTTCGGTAAAGGGTGGCCGGTAATAGTACGTAGGGATCCATGTCGGGGGTTCCCGGCGGGCATGAATTTCCGGTAACTCGCCCATGTCGGCGGCGCGGCACCCCGCATTGTCGTGACCAGGACCGAGCAGGCAGGATGACCGCATGACGCACGCGATGCTGAAGGGGTCGAACGTCCCGCTGGAGGCCACCACGGTGCGCGCCGTGCTGCGCTGGACGCCCGGGCCGGAGGTTCCGGACGTGGACGTGTCGGCGCTGTTGCTGGGTCCCGACGGCCGTGTGCGCTCCGACGAGGACTTCGTCTTCTACAACCAGCCCCGGCACCCCTCCGGGAAGGTGTGGCGGCTCGGCAAGAAGCGGCTCGCGGACGGACTGACGGACACGATCCAGACGGACCTCTCCGGTGTGGAGCCCGCCGTCGGCCGGATCCTGCTGGTGGCCTCCGCGGACGGGGTGGCCTTCGACCAGGTGCCGGCGCTGTGCATCCTGCTGTTCGACGCGGCGGTCGCCGACGGGGAGCCGCTGGCCCGGTTCGAGATCAAGCCGGAGACCGGTGCGGAGACGGCGCTGATCTGCGGTGAGCTGTACCGGCGCGGGGAGGGCTGGAAGTTCCGGGCGCTGGGCGAGGGCTACTCGAACGGGCTGAAGGGGCTCGCCACGGACTTCGGCATCTCGGTGGACGAGTCGGAGGCGGCGGCCGAGCCGACGTCGTCCCAGCCGCTGCCTCCGGAGCAGCCGACGTCCGCGGTGCCTCAGCAGCAGCCCGCGTACGGCTATCCGCAGCCGGTGCCGCCGGCTGTGGCGGGGGACGGTTACTTCCGGCTGCCGCCGCAGGGGCCGCAGTTCATCGGGCGGTAGTCCGCCCAAGGGGGCTACCTGTCCGCCTTCGTCTTGAAACCCCTGCCCCACTGCAGGCCCCAGCCGTACAGGCGGTCCAGTTCGCCCTGGAAGCCGTAGACGAACTTCACCTCGCGGCGGACCGTCAGTTCGCCCTTGACGTTCTCGATCATGACGACGGCGCAGGAGCGGGCCTGGGGATGGCGTTCGTCCAGGCCTATCTCGATGCGGGGGCCGTTGCTGGGGTAGAGGGTGACGACGGCGTGCGTACGGTCGAAGGCGGGGGTCTGGTCGTAGATGTAGACGAAGACCAGCAGCCGCTTGAGGGCGTCCCGGTGGTCGAGATTGACGTACATCGTCTCGCCGGACGCGGAGCCGAACCGGTCGTCGCCGCTGAGTTTGATGTACGGCGGTGCGTTGGTGTCACCGAGGTAGCCGCCCAGCGGCTGTACGACCCCCTTGGTGCCGTCCGTCAGCTCGTACAGGCAGCCGAGGTCGAGGTCGACGTTGACCATGCTCTGGCCGTGGCCGAGGACCTCGGGTGGTTTCAGTGCCTTGAAGGGGTGCCGGAACAGGCTGGTGCGCTGGGTTCCGTCGAAGTCGGAGGTCCGCATCCGCCAGGAGAGATTGATGCGCAGGTGGCCGGTGGCCGCTTCCTGCTTGGTGAGGGACACCGTCTGGTGCCGCCTGGTCAGTTCGATGGCGTTGGTCGACGCGTTGCCCGAGTCGAAGTCGGCGGCGCGCCCGCCCAGCAGTCCGTCGAAGAAACCCATTCCCGCCCCCAGGTACCCGTTGTGACACCGAAGGGGCGGCCGACCGCGTCGGCCGCCCCGCTCAGAGCGTTCCTCCCCGGCCGGGGTGTCACACCCCGGAGGAGACCTCGGCCTTCTCGCCGGTGCCCTCGCCCTCCGCGGCCAGCGCGCGGTTGCGGCGGACGGAGGAGAAGAAGGACCAGGCGATCAGGACGACACCGACCAGACCGGTGATGACCTCGTTGATCTCGTACTGGATGGTGATCATGAGGATCACGGCGAGGGCGCCGATGGCGTAGTGGGCGCCGTGCTCCAGGTAGACGTACTCGTCGAGGGTGCCCTGGCGGACCAGGTAGACCGTGAGCGACCGGACGTACATCGCGCCGATGCCGAGGCCGAGGGCCATCAGGACGATGTCGTTGGTGATGGCGAAGGCGCCGATCACACCGTCGAAGGAGAAGGACGCGTCCAGGACCTCCAGGTAGAGGAACATGAAGAACGCGGCCTGGCCGGCCAGGACGATCGCGGGCTTCTGCCTGCCGGTGCGGGCGGCCTCTTCCTCCTCCTCGTGCTCGCGCTCCTCCTCTTCCTCCAGCTTGTCCTCGAAGTAGCCGGAGAGGCCGCCGACGACCATGTAGGTGATCAGGCCGGCGATGCCGGCGATCAGGACCGTCTGGGCCTTGTCCGCATGGGCGCCGCCGTGCTGGTGGGCGTGGGTGGCGAAGGTGAAGGACGTGATCAGCAGGGCGATCAGGGCGATGCAGACCGACAGCATGTCGACCTTGCCGAGCTTGGCCAGGGGCCGCTCGATCCAGCGCAGCCACTGGATGTCCCGGTCCTCGAAGATGAAGTCGAGGAAGATCATCAGCAGGAACATGCCACCGAAGGCGGCGATCGCCGGGTGGGCGTCGGTGACCAGCTCCTGGTAGCGGTCCTTGTTGTTGAGCGCGAGGTCGACAGCCTCGATCGGGCCCAGCTTGGCGCTGATCGCGACGATGACGACGGGGAAGACCAGCCGCATGCCGAAGACGGCGATGAGGACGCCGACGGTGAGGAAGATCTTCTGCCAGAAGGCGTTCATCTTCTTCAGGATTCCGGCGTTGACCACCGCGTTGTCGAAGGACAGCGAGATCTCGAGGACGGCCAGGATCGCCACGAGTCCGAAGGCGGTCCACCCCCCGTAGAACGCCGCCGCGACCAGACCGAGCGCGGTGACCGCGAACGACCAGCCGAAGGTTTTGAGAAGCACTGGCTACCCCATCATCTGTGTACGGGTCTCCCCCGCGCCGTACGCGGCTTTACGAAACATTGACTCCGAAGTCTAGAGCGATGCCCCGGAGCCCCGACGCGTACCCCTGACCCACTGCACGGAACTTCCACTCGCCCTGATAGCGGTACAGCTCGCCGAAGATCATCGCGGTCTCGGTGGAGGCGTCCTCGCTGAGGTCGTACCGGGCCAGTTCCTGGCCGTCGGCCTGGTTCACGACGCGGATGAAGGCGTTGGAGACCTGGCCGAAGGTCTGGCCGCGCTCGTCCGCCATGTGGATCGAGACGGGGAAGATGATCTTCTCGCACTGCGGGGGGACCTTGGCGAGGTCCACCAGGATCGACTCGTCGTCGCCCTCGCCCTCACCGGTGAGGTTGTCGCCGGTGTGCTCCACGGAGCCGTCGGGGCTCGTCAGCTGGTTGTAGAACACGAACCACTCGTCGCCCAGCACCCGGTTCCCGGCGCCGCACAGCAGCGCGCTGGCGTCCAGGTCGAAGGGGGCGCCGGTGGTGGAGCGCGCGTCCCAGCCGAGCCCGATCATGACGTTGGTGAGGTTCGGTGCGGCCTTGGAGAGGGAGACGTTGCCTCCCTTGGCGAGCGTGACGCCCATGATGCTGGTCCTCCCCTGGTGGTGCTTCCCTGGTTGTCCTGCGCGTCCGGCGCCGCCCGTAAACGGTGCGGCGCCGGACTCAAGGGCTGTTCCGTGTCAGACGTTGACGCCGAAGTCCTGCGCGATGCCGCGCAGGCCCGAGGCGTAGCCCTGGCCGATGGCGCGGAACTTCCACTCCGCGCCGTGCCGGTACAGCTCGCCGAAGACCATGGCCGTCTCGGTGGAGGCGTCCTCGCTCAGGTCGTAGCGAGCGATCTCCTGCCCGCCGGCCTGGTTCACGACGCGGATGAAGGCGTTGCGGACCTGGCCGAAGGACTGCTGGCGGTTCTCGGCGTCGTAGATCGACACCGGGAACACGATCTTGTCGACGTCGGCCGGGACACCGGCCAGGTCGACCTTGATCTGCTCGTCGTCGCCCTCGCCCTCACCGGTGAGGTTGTCACCGGTGTGCTCCACGGAGCCGTCGGGGCTCTTCAGGTTGTTGAAGAAGACGAAGTGCTGGTCGCTGATGACCTTGCCGGCGTTGTTCAGCAGCAGCGCGCTGGCGTCGAGGTCGAAGTCCGTGCCGGTCGTGGTGCGCACGTCCCACCCCAGGCCGACGATGACGGCGGTCAGGCCCGGGGCCTCCTTCGTCAGCGATACGTTGCCGCCCTTGCTGAGGCTGACTCCCACGGGTCCTCCATGTGGTGTTCAGGGGCGGGGAGCCCCGTCGTGCTTCGGATATGGGATCAACGTGCCGATCCTAGTGACGGGTTCCCGCCCCCCGCAGACCCTGGAGCCGAAGAATCACAGGTGTCGGCCCGCGGCCGGCTCACAGGGTGTCGAGCGCCTTCACGTACTCGCCGAGGTCACGGGCGTCCGGCAGGCCGTTGACCACGGTCCACCGCACGACGCCCTCCTTGTCGATGATGAAGGTGCCGCGGACGGCGCAGCCCTTGTCCTCGTCGAAGACGCCGTAGGCGCGCGACACGTTGCCGTGCGGCCAGAAGTCGCTGAGCAGCGGGTACTCCAGGCTCTCCTGCTCGGCGAAGACGCGCAGGGTGTGGATGGAGTCGTTGGAGACGGCGAGCAGCTGGGTGTCGCGGTCCGAGAACTTCGGCAGGTTGTCGCGCAGCTCGCACAGCTCGCCGGTGCAGACACCGGTGAAGGCGAAGGGGTAGAAGAGCAGGACCACGTTCTTCTCGCCGTGGAAGTCCGAGAGCTTCACGCTCCGGCCGTGGTTGTCCTTCAGCTCGAAGTCGGGCGCTTTGTCGCCGACCTGGATCGCCATCGTCGTGCATCCCTTCGGTGGGCTGTTCGGAGGAGAACAGCCTACGGCCGCGGGGGCGGCGGTCACCCGGAGGGGCCCGCCGCCCCCGCGTCGCTCACCTGCGGGAGGCGGTCACCGCTTCGAGGCCTTCGGCGTCAGCAGCCTGCTGCCGTTCCAGTCCTTGCCGACGCTGACGCTCTTGGTCTGCGACAGGCCGGCCGTCTGTGCGGCGTCGCTGATGTCACTGGGCTCGATGTACCCGTCCCGGCCGGTCTTCGGCGTCAGGAGGAGGATCTGGCCGTTCTCTTCGAGGAGGCTGAGGGCGTCGACCAGCGCATCCGTCAGGTCACCGTCCTCGTCACGGAACCACAGCAACACGACGTCGGCCACGTCGTCGTAGTCCTCGTCCACCAGCTCGTTGCCGATGGTTCCCTCGATGGACTCGCGGAGTTCCTGGTCCACGTCGTCGTCGTAGCCGAGCTCCTGGACCACCTGGTCGGGCTGGAACCCCAGCCTGACGGCCAGGCTCGTCTCCGCGTGGTCCGCGGTCGCGCTCACGGTCTGCCTCCTGATCATGATCTTCGGGAACAACTTCGGCCACGCGCGTGCGCGTGGCGCTTGGGCGTAGTCCACACGTGCGGGACCGATCGCGCAAGTACCCGGCCGTCGGGACCGCCGAAACGGTGACGATCCCGGCCGTGTCGCCGCAACTCCTGGCACCGTATCCCGATTCCCGGTGACCCACACCACACCGATGTGCCCGATTTGCGCGATTCGGAATCATCCGGGCTTACGCAGCTCGAACAACTTTGCCAAGCGCGTCACACCCCGGGCGTATCGTTGCGTTTTGACCGGTGGAGATGACGTACGCCGTCCCGAGGTACACGATGGGGAACGGTGTAGGCAGGTGCAGAAACTGGCCCTCTGACAGGTAAGGAACAGCGTGCCTTCCGGATCCGATCGCAACCCGATCATCATTGGCGGCCTTCCGAGTCAGGTTCCTGACTTCGATCCCGAAGAGACCCAGGAGTGGCTCGACTCCCTCGACGCCGCCGTCGACGAGCGCGGCCGGGAGCGGGCCCGCTATCTCATGCTGCGCCTGATCGAGCGGGCCCGCGAGAGGCGCGTGGCCGTGCCCGAGATGCGCAGCACGGACTACGTCAACACGATCCCCACCCGGGCCGAGCCGTTCTTCCCCGGCAACGAGGAGATCGAGCGCAGGATCCTCAACGCGACCCGCTGGAACGCGGCCGTGATGGTCTCCCGTGCCCAGCGCCCGGGCATCGGCGTCGGCGGCCACATCGCCACCTTCGCCTCCTCCGCCTCGCTGTACGACGTGGGCTTCAACCACTTCTTCCGCGGCAAGGACGAGGGCGACGGCGGCGACCAGGTCTTCTTCCAGGGCCACGCCTCCCCGGGCATCTACGCGCGCGCGTACATGCTGGACCGCCTCACCGAGGAGCAGCTGGACGGCTTCCGCCAGGAGAAGTCGAAGCACCCGAACGGCCTGTCCAGCTACCCGCACCCGCGCTCGATGCCGGACTTCTGGGAGTTCCCGACGGTCTCCATGGGCCTCGGCCCGCTCGGCGCGATCTACCAGGCGCGGATGAACCGCTACATGCAGGCGCGCGGCATCGCCGACACCTCGAAGTCGCACGTGTGGGCGTTCCTCGGCGACGGCGAGATGGACGAGGTGGAGTCGCTCGGCCAGCTGACCATCGCCGCGCGCGAGGGCCTGGACAACCTGACCTTCGTGGTCAACTGCAACCTGCAGCGGCTGGACGGCCCGGTGCGCGGCAACGGCAAGATCATCCAGGAGCTGGAGTCGGTCTTCCGGGGCGCCGGCTGGAACGTGATCAAGCTGATCTGGGACCGCACCTGGGACCCGCTGCTCGCGCAGGACCGGGACGGCATCCTCGTCAACAAGATGAACACGACCCCGGACGGGCAGTTCCAGACGTACGCCACCGAGTCCGGCGCCTACATCCGGCAGCACTTCTTCGGCGACGACCACCGGCTGCGCGCGATGGTCGAGAACATGACCGACGACCAGATCCTGCACCTGGGCCGCGGCGGTCACGACCACCGCAAGATCTACGCGGCGTTCAAGGCGGCGGTCGAGCACAAGGGCCAGCCGACCGTGATCCTGGCCAAGACGATCAAGGGCTGGACGCTGGGCCCCAACTTCGAGGGCCGCAACGCCACGCACCAGATGAAGAAGCTGACGGTCGACGACCTCAAGCGCTTCCGGGACCGTCTGCACCTGCCGATCTCCGACAAGGAGCTGGAGTCCGGCGCGCCGCCGTACTACCACCCGGGCCGGGACTCGGAGGAGATCCAGTACATGCACGACCGCCGCAAGGGGCTCGGCGGTTACGTCCCGACCCGCGTCGTCCGCTCCGAACCGCTCGCCCTGCCGGACGACAAGGCGTACGCGACCGTGAAGAAGGGCACGGGCCAGCAGTCCATCGCGACGACCATGGCCTTTGTGCGCCTCCTCAAGGACCTCATGCGGGACAAGGAGATCGGCAAGCGGTTCGTACTGATCGCGCCGGACGAGTACCGCACGTTCGGCATGGACTCCTTCTTCCCGAGTGCGAAGATCTACAACCCGCTCGGCCAGCAGTACGAGGCGGTGGACCGCGATCTGCTGCTCGCGTACAAGGAGTCGCCCACGGGCCAGATGCTGCACGACGGCATCTCGGAGGCGGGCTGCACGGCGTCGCTGATCGCGGCGGGTTCCGCGTACGCCACCCACGGCGAACCGCTCATCCCGGTCTACGTCTTCTACTCGATGTTCGGTTTCCAGCGCACGGGTGACCAGTTCTGGCAGATGGCCGACCAGCTGGCCCGCGGATTCGTGCTGGGCGCGACCGCCGGCCGTACGACCCTGACCGGTGAGGGTCTCCAGCACGCCGACGGCCACTCGCAGCTGCTGGCGTCCACCAACCCGGCGTGCGTGGCGTACGACCCGGCGTACGGCTACGAGATCGCGCACATCGTGCAGGACGGCCTGCGCCGGATGTACGGCGGTGACGCCGAGCACCCGCACGGCGAGGACGTCTTCTACTACCTCACCGTCTACAACGAGCCCGTCCAGCACCCGGCCGAGCCGGCGGACGTGGACGTCGAGGGCATCGTCAGGGGCGTCCACAGGATCGGCAAGGGCACGAGCGGCTCGATCCCGGCGCAGATCATGGCGTCGGGCGTGGCGGTCCCGTGGGCGCTGGAGGCGCAGAAGATCCTCGCCGAGGAGTGGAACGTCAAGGCGGACGTGTGGTCCGCGACCTCCTGGAACGAGCTGCGCCGCGAGGCCGTGGCGTGCGAGGAGCACAACCTGCTGCACCCGGAGGAGGAGCAGCGGGTGCCGTACGTGACGCGGAAGCTCAGCGGCGCGGAGGGTCCGTTCGTGGCCGTGTCCGACTGGATGCGATCGGTTCCGGACCAGATCGCGCGCTGGGTGCCGGGCACGTACCAGTCGCTCGGCGCCGACGGCTTCGGCTTCGCCGACACCCGGGGTGCCGCGCGCCGCTTCTTCCACATCGACGCCCAGTCGATCGTGGTCGCGGTGCTGACCGAGCTGGCGCGCGAGGGCAAGGTCGACCGGTCCGCGCTGAAGCAGGCCATCGACCGGTACCGGCTGCTGGACGTCTCGGCGGCGGAGCCGGGGGCGGCGGGCGGCGACGCGTAGCCGCTGCGCCGGGCTTCGGCCGACCGACCGAGAAAGGTCGTGAGGATCTGCGGGCCCGGTGGGGGCTGGTCGCGCCCACGCGGCGGAGCCGCATGTCGACGCAGCCCCGCGCCCCTTCGGGGGCGCGGGGCCGTTACTGTTTCTTTACGATGCAGGGCATGAAGGAACTCTCGGCGCAGACGCGGTGGGAGCGGCACACCCAGCGGCCGCTGTTGGCTCTCGCGGTGGCCTTCGCGGTCGCCTACGCGGTGCCGATCGTGGACGATTCCGCCGGCCACTCCCTGACGGCCGCGTGCACGGCGGTGGAGTGGCTGGTGTGGGGGGCGTTCGCCGTCGACTACCTGGTCCGGCTGACCCTCGCCCCGCAGCGCAAGGAGTTCGTACGGCGGCACTGGCTGGACCTGTGCGCGGTGGTGCTGCCGATCCTGCAGCCGCTCCGGCTGCTGCGGCTGGTGTCGACGCTGTTGCTGGTGGGCCGGCGGGCCCGGATGGCCCCGCAGATCCGGCTGACCACGTATGTCGTCGGGGCCGTGGTCGGTCTGCTGATGTTCGGCTCGCTGGCGGTGCTGTCGGTGGAGCGGGAGTCGCCGCACGGGAACATCCGGACGCTGGGTGACGCCGTGTGGTGGTCGTTCACGACGATGACGACCGTGGGGTACGGGGATCACGCGCCGACGACCGGGCTCGGGCGGATGATCGCGGTCGGGCTGATGCTGTCGGGGATCGCGTTGCTCGGTGTCGTCACGGCGAACATCGCCGCGTGGTTCATCTCGCGGTTCGAGAAGGACGACGTGGAGGAACGGCGACAGACGGAGGCGATCGCTTCTCTGACGGAGGAGGTCCGCCTGCTGCGGGCGGAGGTGGAGCGGTTGGCCACGGAACGGGACAAACAGCGGAGCTGACCCCGAAGGGGCGCGGGGCTGCGTCGATATGCGGCTCCGCCGCGTGGGCGCGACCAGCCCCCACGTACCCGCAGCCGAAGAGCGGCCGAAGCGCCGCAGGCGAACGCGCCGCAGGCCGGCGCGCGCTGCCCCCTCCGCAGCGCGCGCCGCGGCCCGGCGGTCCCCCCATGCCCTGCGGAGGACTTGACCCACTGTGACCTGCGGCGCGTGCCGGGGGCGAGGAATCTTTAGCGGAGTCACCCTGATAGGCGAACTCCGCCGGAAGAAGGCATGAATCGCGGGGTCAGACGTGACCCACGCCCGCGCCCGCCTCCGCGTTCGCGCCCCGCTTGGTGAGCAGCGCGACGAGCACGGCGACCAGGGCCACGCCGGCCGCGACCAGGGAGGCGAGGCCCATGCCGGAGAGGAACGTGTCGTGGGCGACGGTGGTGATCTTCGCGACGATCGGCTCCGGCATGCCCTTGGCCACCGGCGCCTGGCCGACCTGCACCGCCTCGGACGCCTGGTCCAGCTGCTCGGGGGTCAGCTTCGGCAGCCCCGCGTCCGCCCAGTTGCCCGGGAGTTCGCTGTCGACCCTGGACGCCATCACGGCACCCAGCACCGCCGTACCGAGGCTGCTGCCGATCTGCATGGCCGCCTGCTGGAGGCCGCCCGCCACACCGGACAGCTCCAGGGGGGCGTTGCCGACGATGACCTCCGTGGCGCCGACCATGACCGGCGCGAGGCCGAGGCCGAGCAGGGCGAACCAGACGGACATCACACCGCTGCCGGTGTCGGCCTCCAGCGTGGACATGCCGTAGAGCGCGACCGCGGTCACGGCCATGCCGAAGGCGAGCGGGATGCGCGGGCCGAGCTTGGTGATGGCGGTGCCGGCGAGCGGCGAGCCGACGATCATCATGCCGGTGAGCGGCAGCAGGTGCGCGCCGGCCTTGACGGGGCTCATCCCGTGGACGTTCTGCAGGTAGAACGTGACGAAGAACAGGCCGCCCATGAAGGAGATGGCCATCAGGACCATCAGGACGACACCCGCCGACAGGGCGACCGAGCGGAACAGGCCCAGCGGGATCAGCGGTTCGGCGACCCTCGTCTCCCAGAAGGAGAAGACGGCGAAGAGCACGACGGACCCGGCGATGAACAGCCATGTCTTGGTGTCGCCCCAGCCCCAGGTCGGGGCCTTGATGAGCGCCCAGACCAGGCAGAACATCGCGCCGGACAGCAGGACGATGCCGGGGATGTCGAAGGAGCGCGGGGCGTTCTCGGCCCGGTGGTCGAGCAGGATCAGCGTGCCGAGGAGCAGCGCGATGACACCGACCGGCACGTTGATGAAGAACACCGACTGCCAGTTGACGTGCTCGACGAGGACGCCGCCGAGGATCGGGCCGCCCGCCGTGGACGCGCCGATCACCATGCCCCACACGCCGATGGCCATGTTGAGCTTCTCGGCCGGGAAGGTGGCCCGCAGGACGCCGAGCGCGGCCGGCATCAGCAGCGCGCCGAAGAGGCCCTGGAAGACACGGAAGGTGACGACCGCGGAGATGCTGCCGGACAGACCGATGGCACCGGAGGCCGCGGCGAAGCCGGTCACGCCGATGAGGAAGGTCTGCCGGTGGCCGAAGCGGTCACCGAGCTTGCCCGCGGTGATCAGGGTGACCGCGAGAGCGAGGAAGTAGGCGTTGGAGACCCACTGCACGTCGGCGAAGGACGCGTGCAGATCGTCGCGGATCGCCGGGTTGGCGATGGCCACGATGGTGCCGTCCAGGGCCACCATCATGACCCCTACGGCGACGGTGATGAGGGTGAGCCACGGATGGCCGCGCAGGCCCCCGGCCGGCTGCGGCCCGGACGGGGCTGCCGGTGCTTCGTCCCCCGGCCCCGTCGCATCGATGGTCTGACTAGTCATACTCTCAGGCTAGTGACAGCCACTGACAGTTGACAAACCTATTCACAAGTCGGTTACTGACAGGACATCGGGGACCCAGGCCGGCCTGGCCCGGCGTTCACAGGAGAGGGGCCATGGAGACGCTGCGTGACCGCAAGAAGCGGCGCACACGGGAGGCGCTGCTGCGGGCCGCTTTCGAGCTGTTCACCACCAAGGGCTACGAGCAGACGACCATCGACGAGATCGCCGAGGCCGTCGACGTCTCGCAGCGCACCTTCTTCCGCTACTTCGCGGGCAAGGAGGACGCGGCCTTCGCGGTGCAGGCGATGACCGAGACGGCCTTCGTCGCGGCCGTGCGCGCGCGTCCCCCGCACGAGGCGCCCATGCAGGCCCTGCGGCAGGCGTTCCTGGAGGGCTGGGACGCGATCCGCGAGACCGTCGAGTCGATCGTCCCGGTCGAGCTGTACCTGCGCATGTACCGGACGATCGACTCCACACCCGCGCTGCTCGCCGCCCATCTGCGCCGGTCGGCGACGACGGAGGAGACCATCGCGCGCGTGCTGGCCGAGCGGGAGGGCGTGGACGTGGACACCGATCCGCGGCCCCGGCTGGCGGTGGCCGTCTTCGGTGGGGTGATAAGGGTCACCGAACGGCAGTGGTGCACGAGCGAGGACTTCAGCCTGGAGTCGATCCGCGCGCTCACCGCGACATACCTCGATCAGGTGGGTTCGGCGCTCACGGGAAACTGGCGCACCACCTGAGGGGTTGAGATCAACGAAACGTGATCCCTGTCACTCGGTTACCCCGAGACCCGCTCGTTCTCCTAGTGTGTCCTCCCAGTGACTTCCTTCGATACCTCCCCGCAATTCAACGTCTGGCGCGCACTGCTTGCGCTGGCCGTGGTGTTCGTGATGCTGGCGACCACCGGCTGGACCGCCCTGCGCAGCCACCGGGGCTCGACAGCACTGCAGGCCTCGCTCACCAAGTGGGAGCACGGCCGACTCCACGGCCACCACCTGCCGGACCCCGAGGCCGCCCCCGCTCGCCTCAGCCGCTTCTTCGCCTCGATCAGCGCGCACGACCAGGGCCGCCTCGCCCACCGCTACCCGCTCGCGGTCGGCAACATGAACGGCGCCCCCGCCGCCCTGCGCTACAAGGCCAACCGCATCGCGCTGGAGCAGGCCCGCAAGGTCGAGAAGAAGCGGATGCACGACAGCCGGCTCAGCACGGCGGGCCAGCAGGACGCGGGCCGCCGGATGCACCGCTACGAGGCTCTGCTGAGCCCCGGCCGGCAGATCCTGGCCTTCGACCCCGAGGGCTCGGGCCGGATCGCCGAGGTGTTCGGCGACCTCACCTCGGCACAGCGGGTCTCGGTCGTCGTCCCCGGCGTCGACACCGACCTGCTCACCTTCCAGCGGACGTACCGCAAGTACAGCGCCCCGGTCGGCATGGCCAAGGCCCTGTACGCGGCCGAGCGCACGGCGAGCCCCTCGACCCGTACGGCCGTGATCGCCTGGGCCGACTACACCTCGCCCGACGGGCTCGGGGTGGACGCGGCCACCGGACTGCGCGCCCAGGAGGGGGCGATACGGCTGAACGCGCTGCTGCGCGCCCTGCCCGGCCGGATCCAGGTGTCGATGTTCTGTCACAGCTACGGCTCGGTGGTCTGCGGGGTCGCCGCGCGCGGCATGCCCCGCCGGGTCACCGACATAGCGGTGGCCGCGAGCCCCGGCATGCGCGTCACCAAGGCCTCCCACCTGGGCACGACGGCCCGGGTGTGGGCCATGCGGGACGCCAGCGACTGGGTGCAGGACGTCCCGTACCTGGAGCTGGGCGGCCTCGGTCACGGCGCCGACCCGGTGTCCTCGGAGTTCGGGGCGCGGGTGCTGTCGGCCCGGGACGCCCAGGGGCACAGCGGCTACTTCCTGCCCGGCACGGACAGTCTGCGCAACCTCGCCGACGTCGGCGTGGGCGCGTACGAGGCAGTGACGTGCCAGGCGGAGAACGATGCGTGCCGGTCCGGTCTGTCCGGCACGACGACAGCCGGACGCGCGTAGAAGCAGCAGGAAGTGCGGTCTGCGCGGGTGGCGACGGAGGAGCACGTGCCGCATACGATGAGCCGCATGGGTGACGTACTGGCGGGTTTTCATGCCGTCTGGGAGTTCGAGTCCGACTCCGTGCTCATCCGTTACGAACGGGGGATTCGAACACCGAAGCTGTTCCAGGCGCTCGGCGAACGGCGGATTCCGCTGTCCGCGGTCGAGGGGGTGACCCTCTCCCCTGGCAAGCGCGGCACGGTCGTCCTGCGCCTCACGCCACGCCCCGGCGCCGATCCGCTGATGGAGGCGGCCGACGGCCAGCTGAAGGAGGGCTCCGACCCGTACCGGCTGGTGCTGCCGGCCGAGCGGGAGACGCTCGCCGAGTACTACGCCGACGAGCTGAAGGGGCTGCTGACCGAGTCCGGCCCCGCCGAACGGCACCTGGTGGCGGCACCCGAGGCGCCGCTGCACTTCAAGGCGTACGACGGGAAGGCGTCCTTCGACGGGACGTCCGTGCAGTTCCGCTGGTCCTGGACGGGGGCGTCCTCGGCGAAGTGGAAGGCCGGCGACCAGAGCTTTCCGGTGACCGGGCTGAGCGGGGTGGAGTGGCGCTCGCCGGAGGTCTTCGAGGGGCATCTGCGCCTGTTGCCGCGTGACCCGGGCTCCGGGCGGTCGACCCAGCCGGACCAGGATCCGGCGTCGGTGGTGTTCGGCCTGGGCTACGGGCCGGTGCACGAGTCGCTGCCGTTCGCCGCGGCCGTGCTGGCGGCGGTGCGCTCGCGGGGGCCGGTCCCCGTGGCACCGGCCCCGTCACGGCGTGACCCCGCCGACATCGCCGAGCGGATCCGGCATCTCGGGGAGCTGCACCAGGCCGGGCTCGTCACCGACGAGGAGTTCTCCTCCAAGAAGGCCGAGTTGCTGGCCGAGCTGTAGCGGCCGGCCGCGCCGCCGCGCGAGGCGAGGGCGCGGGCCCGCACGGCCGCCCGCGCCCCTGCGGACCGGACCGGCTGCTACTCCCGGCCCGCGGAAGCGAAGCTCATGTCCGGGTAGCGGGTGCCCGCCACCTTGGCCGCGATCGGCTCCAGCAGGGCCAGTTCCGCCTCGGTCAGCGTGATCCGCGTCGCCGCCACGTTCTCCTCCACCCGGCCCGGCTTGCGGGTGCCCGGGATCGGGACCACCCTCAGGCCGTCGGCCGTCGCCCGCTGCTGCACCCAGGCCAGGGCGATCTGGCCGAGGGTGGCCCCGTGGGCCTCGGCGATCGTGCGGAGGGGCTCCAGGAGGGCCGCGTTGGCGGTCGCGTTGGCGCCGGTGAAGCGGGGGTGCTGGCGGCGGAAGTCGTCGGCCGTGAGGTCCTGCTCGGCGTGGGTGAAGGAGCCGGTGAGGAAGCCGCGGCCGAGCGGCGAGTACGGCACCAGGGCGACGCCCAGGTCACGCACGGCCGGTACGACCCGCGCCTCGATGTCCCGGCTGAACAGGGACCACTCCGACTGCACGGCGGCGATCGGGTGCACCGCGTGCGCGGCGCGCAGCTCGTCGGCGGTGACCTCGCTCAGCCCGAGGTGCTTGACCTTGCCCTCGCGGACCAGCTCCGCCATCGTGCCGACGGTCTCCTCGATGGGGACGCGCACATCGCGGCGGTGCATGTAGTAGACGTCGATCACGTCGACGTCGAGCCGCTTCAGGCTGGCCTCGACGGCCTCGCGGATGTACGGCGCGTCGTTGCGGATGACCCGCTTGGTCGGGTCGCCCGCCGGGATCGACAGCGCGAACTTGGTGGCGATGACCACCTCGTCCCGGTGCGCCTTGAAGAACGGGGACAGGAACCGTTCGTTCTCCCCCGCGCCGTAGGCGTCCGCCGTGTCGTACAGCGTCACGCCCAGCTCCAGCGCCCGCTCCAGCGCGGCACGCGCCTCGCCGGCGTCCGTGGGGCCGTAGGCGAAGCTCATGCCCATGCAGCCGAGGCCCTGCACGCCGACCTCCGGTCCGTCCGTGCCGAGCCGTACCGTCGCCAACCTGGAGTCGGTCATCGGGTGGTTCCCTCCGTCGCGTAGAAGCTGATCTTGCGGTCGAGTACGGCGAGCGTGTCCCGCAACTCGGCGATCCGGGCCAGGACGTCCCCGCGGGTCGACTCCAGCAGGGCGCGCCGCTCCCCGTACGTGTTCTCGCCCTCCCTGACCAGTTCCGCGTACCGGACCATGTCCGCCACCGGCATGCCGGTCAGCCGGAGCTTGGTCACGAAGTCCAGCCAGTCCAGGTCGCGGTTGCTGTAGCGGCGCTGGCCGGTGTGCGAGCGGTCGACGTGCGGCATCAGGCCGATCCGCTCGTACCAGCGCAGGGTGTGCGCGGTCAGGCCGGTGAACGCGACGACCTCGCTGATCGTGTAGCGGTCCTGGCCGTCGGGGCGGGGGTGGCGCCGGGGTGGGGCGGAGCAGATGTCGGCGGGGGTGGCGTGGTCGATGGCCGCTGGCGTGGTCTGCATCACCGTCATGGCACCCACGCTATGACCTTGGAGTGCACTCCAAGCAAGCGGGGCCGGTAAGAAATCCGCAGGACGGACACCGGGGCCGGTGAGTAGCGTGCGGCGCATGAGTCTCGCACGCCGGGCCCGGCCCGAGGACGCCGCTGAAGTGCTGCGACTGCGCCAGCTGATGATCGATTCCCTGTGGAGCGCGGGAGGCGCCGGACCGACCGACTGGCACGCCGAGTCGCTGCCGACGCTGACGGAGCGGCTCGCCGATGGGGACGGGGACTTCGCCGCGTTCGTCGTGGACCGGCCCGACCGGCCGGGGGCGCTGGCCGCGCTGGTGGCGGGGACGGTGGAGTACCGCATCGGCAAGGCCGGCAATCCGCGGGGCCGGGTCGGGCAGGTCTTCAGTGTCGCGACCGACCCGGACGCCCGGCGGCGGGGCTACGCGCGCGCGTGCATGGAGGAGCTGCTGGCCTGGTTCCGGGCGCGGGGCGCGGGGCATGTGCTGCTCAACGCCTCGCCGGAGGCCGAGCCGCTGTACTCCTCCCTCGGCTTCACGCGGGATCCCGACCCGTCGATGCGGCTGCTGCTGTGAGCCGCATAGGCTCGGACGCATGTCGTTGCAGAGCCTGGCGCTGATCGAGAACTGGCCCGTCCCCACCGCCGCGGCGGGTGTCGTACGAGCCGACGGGACCGTCCTCGGGACGCACGGTCCCGTCGGGCACCGCTTTCCGCTGGCCTCCGTCACCAAGCCGCTGGCGGCGTACGCGGCGCTGGTGGCGTACGAGGAGGGTGCGATCGAGCTGGACGAGCCGGCCGGTCCGCCCGGGGCGACGGTCCGTCATCTGCTGGCGCACACCGCCGGGCTGGCGTTCGACGAGCACCGGGTGACGGCCGCGCCCGGGGAGCGGCGGCTGTACTCCAACGCCGGGTTCGAGCAGCTCGGGGACCATGTCGAGAAGGCGACGGACATTCCGTTCGCGGAGTATCTGCGGCAGGCGGTGCTGGAGCCGCTGGGGATGACGTCGACGTCGCTGGAGGGCTCCCCGGCGAAGGACGGCGTGTCCACGGTGGCCGACCTGCTGCGGTTCGCGGCGGAGGTGCAGGCGCCGCGGCTGCTGGATCCGCGGACCGTCGCGGAGGCGATGACCGTGCAGTACCCGGGGACGAAGGGTGTCCTGCCGGGCTACGGCCACCAGAACCCGAACGACTGGGGGCTGGGCTTCGAGATCCGCGACTCCAAGTCGCCGCACTGGACGGGGTCTTCGTCCTCGCCGCGCACGTTCGGACACTTCGGGCAGTCCGGTACGTTTCTGTGGATCGACCCGGATGCGGGTGTGGCCGGGGTTGCGCTGACGGACCGGGCGTTCGGGCCCTGGGCGATCGAGGCGTGGCCGGTGTTCACGGACGCGGTGCTCGGCGAGCTGCGAGGCTGAGCCCGGCTGCGGCTGGGCGGGGGTGGGTTTCGACGGGACTGCAGCTCCCCAGGGGCGCGGGGAACTGCGCGATCAGCCCCCACCGGGCCGCAGCCGGACGACAACCCCCTACGCCCCCATCTCCCACAGCAGCAGCTCGGTCGCCGTCAGACCCACCGCCTCCAAGCCCGCCGCACCGGCGATCCGTGCCGAGTCGCCCGCGTCCAGCCGCTCCTCCCCCAGCCGGACGGCGCCCCGTACCACGTGGACGTACACGGACGCTCCGGCCGGCACCGCCGTCCGCTCCTGGGCCGCCAGTCGCCGTATGTGCAGCACGGCGCCCGCCCCCGGCACCGCGTACGGCGTGGAGTCGGCGATGCCCGGGACGATCCCGTACGACGGCTCCCCGCCGGGGACCTGTGGTGCCAGCCACATCTGGATGAAGGTGAGCGGCGACGACCCGTCGTTGCGCTCGACGTGCCGGACGCCCGCCGCCGCGCTGAGGTGCTGGACGTCGCCGGGGCGGACCTTCGTCTCGTGGCCGGTGGAGTCGCGGTGGGTCAGCTCGCCCTCGACGACCCAGGTGACGATCTCGGTGTGGCTGTGCGGGTGCTCGTCGAAGCCGGCGCCGGGAGCGAGCCGCTCCTCGTTGCAGGCGATGATCGCGCCGAAGCGGAGGTTGCCGGGGTCGTAGTGGGGGCCGAAGGAAAAGGCGTGCCACGACTCGATCCCGGCCTCCGGCTCACCCCCTGGATAGCGCTCGTCGGCGCGCCGTACGTCCATCACGGGCACCACGGTAGACCCCGCTCCGGGGGCTGAGCCCGACCCGGCGGCACGCACCGGAGTCCGGATAAGGCAGTCTTGTCCCGTGCCCGAACCCGAATCCCACAACGGTGATCCCACAGCCCACAGCGTCCCCCACCCGCATGCCGCGACCCTGAAGCGGCTGGAGAAGTCCTCCGGGAGTCTCGCCGCGCAGGCCATCGCGCGCATGGACGAGTCCCTGACGTGGTACCGGGCCATGCCCCCGGAGAACCGTTCCTGGATCGGCCTCGTCGCCCAGGCCGGCATCGCGGCCTTCACCGAGTGGTTCCGGCACCCGGACGCCCCCCAGGCGATCTCGACCGATGTCTTCGGGACGGCGCCGCGCGAGCTGACCCGGGCCATCACCCTGCGGCAGACCGTGGAGATGGTGCGCACCACCATCGAGGTCATGGAGTCCGCCATCGACGAGGTGGCCGCCCCCGGTGACGAGAGCGTGCTGCGCGAGGCGCTCCTCGTGTACGCCCGGGAGATCGCCTTCGCCACCGCGCAGGTGTACGCCCAGGCCGCCGAGGCACGGGGTGCCTGGGACGCGCGGCTGGAGTCGCTGGTCGTGAACGCCGTGCTCAGCGGGGAGGCGGACGAGGGTGCCGTGAGCCGGGCCGCGGCTCTCGGGTGGAACTCGCCCGAGCATGTGTGCGTGGTGCTCGGGACCGCGCCCGACGGCGACAGCGAGCTGACTGTCGAGGCCATCCGGCGGGCCGCGCGGCACGCCAAGCTGCAGGTGCTCACCGGGGTGCTCGGGGACCGGCTGGTCGTCATCGCCGGCGGCAGTTCCAATCCGCTCGCCGTGGCCAGGTCGCTGATCGGGCCGTACGCCGCCGGGCCGGTCGTCGCCGGGCCCGTCGTCCCCGATCTGCTGGCCGCCACCCGGTCCGCGCAGGCCGCCGCCGCGGGGCTGAAGGCGTGTTCCGCCTGGCAGGACGCGCCGCGGCCGGTACTGGCGGACGATCTGCTGCCGGAGCGGGCCATGGCCGGTGATCCGAGCGCCCGCGAGCAGCTGGTGGAGGAGATCTACAGACCGCTGGAGGAGGCCGGCTCCGCGCTCCTGGAAACCCTGAGTGTCTACCTGGAGCAGGCGAGCAGCCTGGAAGGCGCGGCGAGGATGCTCTTCGTTCACCCGAACACCGTGCGCTACCGGCTCCGACGTGTGACAGACGTCACCGGTTGGTCGCCTTCGGATGTACGATCCGCGTTCACACTACGGATCGCGCTCATCCTGGGGCGCCTGGCCGACGCCGATACCCCCGCATAGGGTTTTGTCGGAGGCCCACAAAAGCCCCTCGTGTTCTTCGTCCCTGTCCCCACGGGCGGCTCCGGCCGTCCCCAAGAGAGAGTGTGAGAGTGCTCGTACTCGTCGCTCCCGGCCAGGGCGCCCAGACGCCCGGCTTCCTGACTCCCTGGCTCGAACTGCCCGGTGCCGCGGACCGCGTCGCCGCGTGGTCGGACGCCATCGGACTGGACCTGGTGCACTACGGCACCCAGGCCGACGCCGACGCCATCCGTGACACCGCGGTGGCGCAGCCGCTGCTGGTCGCCGCCGGCATCCTGTCCGCGGCGGCACTCGGTGACATCTCCGAGGTCGCCCCGGGCGCGGTCGCGGGTCACAGCGTCGGTGAGATCACCGCCGCCGCCTTCGCGGGCGTCCTGGACGACACGGCCGCCCTGGGCCTCGTCCGCAAGCGGGGACTCGCGATGGCCGACGCCGCCGCGGTCACCGAGACCGGCATGGCGGCGCTGCTCGGCGGCGCCCCCGAGGTGACCCTGCCGCATCTGGAGAAGCTGGGCCTGACCCCGGCGAACATCAACGGCGCGGGCCAGATCGTCGCCGCCGGCACGCTGGAGCAGCTGGCCGCGCTGGCCGAGGACAAGCCGGAGGGCGTCCGCAAGGTCGTCCCGCTGAAGGTCGCGGGTGCCTTCCACACCCGTCACATGGCTCCCGCGGTGGAGATCCTGGCCGAGGCCGCGGCGGCGCTGTCGCCGGCCGACCCCAAGGTGACGTACGTCTCCAACAAGGACGGCCGGGCCGTCGCGTCCGGCGCCGAGGTGCTGGAGCGGCTGGTCGGGCAGGTCGCCAACCCGGTCCGCTGGGACCTGTGCATGGAGACGTTCCAGGAGCTGGGCGTCACCGCGATCGTCGAGGTGTGTCCGGGCGGCACCCTGACCGGCCTGGCCAAGCGGGCCCTGCCCGGTGTCAAGACACTCGCTCTGAAGACCCCCGACGACCTCGACGCCGCCCGCGAGCTGATCGCAGAGGTGTCCGCGCCTGCCGCTGACGCGGCGGGCGCCTGACAAGGAGCCACGAGAGCATGTCGAAGATCAAGCCCAGCAAGGGCTCCCCGTATGCGCGCATCCTCGGCGTCGGCGGTTACCGGCCGGTCCGGGTCGTGCCCAACGAGGTGATCCTCGAGAAGATCGACTCCTCCGACGAGTGGATCCGCTCGCGCTCCGGCATCGAGACCCGGCACTGGGCGGGTCCCGAGGAGACCGTGGCCGCGATGGCGATCGAGGCGTCCGGCAAGGCCATCGCAGACGCCGGTATCGCCGCCGAGCAGATCGGCGCGGTGGTCGTCTCGACCGTCTCGCACTTCAGCCAGACCCCGGCCGTCGCCACCGAGATCGCCGACAGGCTCGGCACGAACAAGGCCGCCGCCTTCGACATCTCGGCCGGCTGCGCGGGCTTCGGCTACGGCCTGACGCTCGCCAAGGGCATGGTGGTGGAAGGTTCCGCCGAGTACGTGCTCGTGATCGGTGTGGAGCGGCTGAGCGACCTGACCGACCTGGAGGACCGGGCGACCGCGTTCCTGTTCGGTGACGGCGCCGGCGCGGTCGTGGTCGGCCCCTCGAAGGAGCCGGCGATCGGCCCGACCGTGTGGGGCTCCGAGGGCGACAAGGCCGAGACGATCAAGCAGACCGTCCCGTGGGACCGTTTCCGGCTCGGTGACCTCTCCGAGCTGCCGCTCGACAGCGACGGCAACATCAAGTTCCCTGCGATCACGCAGGAGGGCCAGGCGGTGTTCCGCTGGGCCGTGTTCGAGATGGCGAAGGTCGCCCAGCAGGCGCTGGACGCGGCCGGGATCACCCCGGACGACCTGGACGTCTTCATCCCGCACCAGGCCAATGTGCGGATCATCGACTCAATGGTGAAGACGTTGAAGCTGCCGGAGCATGTCACGGTCGCCCGTGACATCCGCACCACCGGCAACACCTCGGCCGCCTCGATCCCGCTCGCGATGGAGCGGCTCCTGGCGACCGGGGAGGCGAAGAGCGGCGACACCGCGCTCGTCATCGGATTCGGGGCGGGTCTCGTCTACGCCGCCACGGTCGTTACCCTCCCCTAGGCACTCCGTGCCGGATCATGCGAACCGGTACGGGATCTTCTGCCACAAACCGTCTGGATTATCGAAGAAGGAGCGCCGACATGGCCGCCACTCAGGAAGAGATCGTCGCCGGTCTCGCGGAGATCGTGAACGAGATCGCCGGCATCCCGGTCGAGGACGTCCAGCTGGACAAGTCCTTCACCGACGACCTGGACGTCGACTCGCTGTCCATGGTCGAGGTCGTCGTCGCCGCCGAAGAGCGCTTCGACGTGAAGATCCCGGACGACGACGTCAAGAACCTCAAGACCGTCGGCGACGCGACGAACTACATCCTCAAGCACCAGAGCTGACTCACCCCGTAGCTCAGGCTGCTAGGCCCCGCCACCCGGCGGTGGCGCCGTAATCCCCGCAGACGCGGGGGAGTCCTCCCGTATCCGTTGGAGAAAGAATTCCCGTGAGCCCGACCAATCGCACCGTGGTCGTCACCGGTATCGGCGCAACCACACCGCTGGGTGGCGACGCAGCCTCGACCTGGGAGGCCCTCGTCACCGGCACGTCCGGTGTCAGCCTCCTGAAGCAGGAGTGGGCGGCAGACATGCCGGTCAGGATCGCCGCGCAGATCGCCGTCGAGCCTGGCGAGATCATTCCCCGCCCGCAGGCCCGCAAGCTGGACCGGTCGGCGCAGTTCGCGCTGATCGCCGCTCAGGAGGCCTGGAAGGACGCCGGTTTCACCGCCAAGGCCGGCGAGGACGCGTCCGTGAACCCCGACCGTCTGGGTGCGGTCATCGCCTCCGGCATCGGCGGCGTGACGACGCTCCTGGACCAGTACGACGTACTCAGGGAGAAGGGCGTACGCCGGGTCTCCCCGCACACCGTGCCGATGCTGATGCCCAACTCGCCGGCGGCCAACGTCGGTATCGAGCTGGGTGCCCGCGCCGGTGTGCACACCCCGGTCTCGGCCTGCGCCTCGGGCGCGGAGGCCATCGGGTACGCGATCGAGATGATCCGCACCGGGCGTGCGGACGTGGTCGTGGCCGGTGGTACCGAGGCCGCCATCCACCCGCTGCCGATCGCCGCGTTCGGCAACATGATGGCGATGTCCAAGAACAACGACGACCCGCAGGGCGCCTCGCGGCCCTACGACGCGGGCCGGGACGGCTTCGTGCTCGGCGAGGGCGCCGGTGTGATCGTCCTGGAGTCCGAGGAGCACGCGAAGGCCCGCGGCGCCCGGATCTACGTGGAGGCGGTCGGGCAGGGCATCTCCGCCGACGCCCACCACATCACGCAGCCCGAGCCGTCCGGCAACGGCATCGCGCACGCGCTGCAGAACCTGATGGACCACACGGACCTGAAGCCGGCCGAGATCGTGCACGTGAACGCGCACGCCACCTCGACGCCGCAGGGTGACGTGGCCGAGATCAAGGCGCTGCGGAAGGTGTTCGGCGACGACGTCGACCACATGGCGATCTCCGCGACCAAGTCGATGACCGGTCACCTGCTGGGTGGCGCCGGTGGTATCGAGACGGTCGCGTCGATCCTGGCGCTCGTGAACCGTACGGCTCCGCCGACGATCAACATCGAGAAGCTCGACCCCGAGGTCAACGCGGACGTGGTGACCGGCGAGGCCCGTCAGCTGCCCGAGGGGCGTATCGCCGCGCTGAACGACTCGTTCGGCTTCGGCGGGCACAACGTGGTCCTGGCGTTCAGGACCGTCTGAGTTCCGTGACGTGCGACGGCCCGGTCTCCTGTGGTGGAGGCCGGGCCGTTCGCCGTATCGGGGCGCTTCACACCACCTGGTGCAGCCAGCGCACCGGGGCGCCCTCTCCGGCGTAGCGGAACGGCTCCAGTTCGTCGTCCCACGGCTTGCCCAGGAGCTTGGCGATCTCCGCCTCCAGGTCGGTCTCGCCGCGCTGAGACCGCGTCAGCGCCGCGCGGAGGCGGTCCTCGGGGATCAGGATGTCGCCGTGGATGCCGGTGACGGCGTGGAAGATGCCGAGGTCGGGGGTGCAGCTGTAGCGCTCGCCCTCGGCGGTCGGGCAGGGCTCGGCGGTGACTTCGAAGCGCAGCAGGTGCCAGCCGCGCAGCGCGGAGGCGAGCTTGGAGGCGGTGCCGGCCTCGCCCTGCCAGGAGAACTCCGAACGCCAGGTGCCGGGGGCCGCGGGCTGCCGGATCCAGTCGAGGTTTACGCGCGTGCCGAGCACCCCGGCGACGGCCCACTCGACGTGCGGGCACAGCGCGCGCGGCGCGGAGTGCACGTACAGAACTCCACGTGTCGTCACCGGAACCTCCGGGCAGAGCGGGACATCTTGCGGACTGGCTGGGCGGCTGTGGCGCGACGGCCGCGTTGATGGCGAGGCTACCTTGCGGCGGCGCAAGGAGTGTGACGTACCGTCGGTCCCGGGGCCAGGAAACCGTCGCCATTCACCCGGGGGGACGCTTGTACGGGGGTCCGCCGTTCCCGGGCGCCCGGCCGGGAACCCTCGCACGTTGTTATGGGAGGGAGTACCGACCGTCGAGCGAGGGGAACTGCAGGGATGCGGAAGCGAAGCCACCGTGTGCGGGCCGCCCTCGCCGTCGTGGCGGCCGTGCTGCTGGGGGTCGCCGGATGCAGTGTCGGGGACGGGAGTTCGCCGGCGCCGGACGGCACCAGGGCGCACGCGGCCCGGCCTCCGATGTGGGACCGCAGCCCGGACTCGATCGCGGCGGTGGGTGACTCCATCACGCGCGGCTTCGACGCGTGCACGGTGCTGTCGGACTGCCCCGAGGTGTCGTGGGCGACGGGCAGCGACGCCCGGGTGGACAGCCTGGCGGTGCGGCTGCTGGGGGCGAGGGGCGCGGCGGAGCGCAGCTGGAACTACGCGGTGACGGGTGCCCGTATGGCCGATCTGCCGGAGCAGATCGAGCAGGCGGCGGCGCGCGGCCCGGAGTTGGTGACGGTGATGGCGGGGGCGAACGACGCCTGCCGGTCCTCGGCGTCGGCGATGACCTCGGTGCCGGACTTCCGCGCGGCCTTCGAGGAGGCGATGGGCACGCTGCGCTCGGCGCTGCCGAAGACGCAGGTGTACGTGGCGAGCGTGCCGAATCTGAAGCGGCTGTGGTCCCAGGGCCGGACGAACCTGCTGGGCAAGCAGGTGTGGAAGCTGGGCATCTGCCCGTCGATGCTGGGTGACGCGGACGATCTGACCAGCGCGGCGACGCTGCGCCGGGACACCGTGCAGCAGCGGGTGGTGGCGTACAACAAGGTGCTGAAGGACGTGTGTGCCAAGGACCGCCGCTGCCGCTTCGACGACGGCGCGGTGTTCGACTACCGGTTCGGCACGGATCAGCTCAGCCAGTGGGACTGGTTCCACCCGAGCAGGGACGGTCAGGCGCGGCTGGCGGACATCGCGTACCGGAGGATCACGGCGCGGAATCCGTGACCTAGGGTTTCCCACATGAACGAACTTTTCGGCACACTTTCCGACGGCACTCCGGTGCATCGCTGGACGCTGGAGCGCGGCGGGGTGCGGGTGCGGGTGCTGTCGTACGGCGGGATCGTGCAGTCGGCCGAGGTCCCGGACGGGGCCGGGCGGGCGGCGGAGGTGGTGCTGGGGTTCCCGGATCTCGACGGCTATCTGGCGCACCCGGAGCCGTATCTTGGTGCCGTGATCGGCCGGTACGCGAACCGGATCGCGGGCGGCCGGTTCCCGCTGGACGGCCGGACGTACGCGCTCGCGCGGAACAACGGCCCCCACTCGCTGCACGGCGGCGAGCGCGGTTTCGACCGGCGGGTGTGGGACGTGACGCCGGTGGAGCACGGGGTGTGCCTCAGCCGGGTGAGCCCGGACGGCGAGGAGGGCTTTCCGGGGCGGCTGGCGGTGACGGTGACGTACACGCTGGCGGCGTCGGGCGCGCTGCGGATCGCCTACGAGGCGGTCACCGACGCGCCGACGGTCGTGAACCTGACCAGTCACACGTACTGGAACCTGAGCGGTTCCGGCGACGCGGGCGGCCATGAGCTGCGGCTGGCCGCGTCCCGGTACACACCGGTGGACGCGGATCTGATCCCGACGGGCGCGCTGGAGGACGTGTCGGGCTCGCGCTTCGACTTCCGGGCGCCCCGGAAGACCGGCTCCGGCTACGACCACAACTTCGTGCTGGACAAGGGCGTGACCCGGGCGGCGGAGGAGGTGGCCGAGCTGTACGACCCCGCCTCCGGGCGGACCCTGACGGTGGCCACGACGGAGCCGGGCCTGCAGCTGTACACCGCCGGCCATCTGAGCGGTCCGCTCGCCCCCGGCGGCGGGATCGCCCTGGAGACCCAGCACTTCCCGGACTCCCCCAACCGGCCGGAGTTCCCGAGCACGGTGCTGCGGCCGGGGCAGGTGTTCCGCTCGGAGACGGTGTACGGCTTCTCGGTCCGCTGAACCGAGCCCCGGTCCAGGGGTCAGGTCCCGGACCGGGGCTGCTTGTGAGGACTTTGTCCCCGGTGTGTGGGGACTGTCCTGGTCAGACGTTAATCGGCGCGGTCAGCCTGTGGTCGGCGATCGAGCGGGCGGCGGTGATCTCGTACGAACCCTTCACAAACGCCCACGATTTCGCCGTGTCGTCCCAGACCTCGAAGGTGCGGCGGGGCAGTTCGACGGTGACCTCGACGCTCTCGCCGGGTCCGGCCTCGGCAGCCGCGAACCCGGCCAGCCTGCGTGCCGGGCGCTCGGCGTCGGGCTCGGCCGGGGAGACGTAGACCTGGACGACCTCGCGGCCGGGGCGCTCGCCGGTGTTGCGCAGGCGGATGCGGGCGGTGGTGCCGTCGACGTCGAGGGACTCGTAGGCCCAGTCGGTGTAGCCGAGGCCGTGGCCGAAGGGGTACGACGGGGTGCGGCCGGCCCGCTCCCAGGCGCGGTAGCCGATGAACAGGTCCTCGCGGTAGGTCAGCTCGCCGTCGACGGGGACGACCTGGGTGACCGGGGCGTCGGCGAGGGAGCCCCACGTGGTGGGGAGCCGCCCGCCGGGCTCGTGGACGCCGGTGAGCACGTCGGCGAGGGCGGCGCCGCCCTCCTGGCCGGGGAACCAGGTCAGCAGCACGGCGGCGACCTCGTCGCGCCAGGGCAGTTCGACCGGGGAGCCGGAGTTGACGACCACGACGGTGTGCGGGTTGGCGGCGGCGACCGCGCGGACCAGGTCGTCCTGGCGGCCGGGGAGCCGGAGGTCCGTACGGTCGAAGCCCTCCGACTCCACGCGGTCGGTGGTGGCGACCATGACGACGGCCGTGTCGGCGCCGCGGGCGGCCTCGACGGCCTCGGCGATCAGCTCGTCGGGGTCGCGCTGCGGGGCGGCGTGGGCGAGGGCGAACGCGACGACCTTCATGGGGATGCCGTCGGGGAGCTGGACGACGTACGTGAGGGAGATGTCGACGGTCTGGCCCGCGGTCAGTTCGGCCTGGGCACGGGGCACGGGGGCGCCGAAGAACGCCTCGAAGGGGTCGTCCTTGCCGGGGCGCTGGACGTCGTCGTAGTACGTCGTGCCGTCGACGGTGAGCGTGAAGGCGCCCATGCCCTTGATGCCGAAGGTGTGCGGGCCGGACTCGCGCGGGGTGAAGGTGCCGGTCAGTTCGACGGTGTGGAGGGTGTCGTGGGTGACGCCTTCGGGGAGGTCGGAGCCCATCCACTGGATCTGGCCGTTCGGTGCGGAGCGGGTGCCGATGACGGTGCCGTCGGCGTCGCGGCAGACGGCGCGCAGGGTGAAGCCCTGGCCCGCGACGGCGAGTTCGGTGGCCGGGTCGGCGCCGACGGCGTAGGTGAGGGTGCCCTCGGGGAGGGCCGCGGTGAGGCCGTCGAGCGGGGAGACGATCCGGGCCGGGAAGACGGTGGCCGAGCCGCCGCCGAGCACGCGGGCGTCGCGGGCGGCGGCGCCGATCAGGGCGACCGTGCCGGCCTTCAACGGGAGCGCGTTGTTCTCGTTGCGGACGAGGACGAAGGAGCGGCGGGCGATCTCCCGGGCCAGTTCGCTGCCGTCGACGGTCTCCGGCAGCTCGGTGACGACTGGCTCGGCGCCGTCCAGGATGCCGACGCGGGCCGCGAGGCGCAGCACCCGGCGTACGGCCGCGTCCACGGTGGCCTCGGCGACCCGGCCGTCCCGGACGGCCTGGGCGAGGGCCTCGCCGTAGACGGTCTCGGGGCCCGGCATGGCGACATCGAGGCCGCCCTCGATGGCGCCCACGGTGTCCCGGGCGGCCATCCAGTCGGAGACGTTGAAGCCGTCGAAGCCCCATTCGCCGCGCAGGACTTCGTTGACGAGGTGGTGGTGCTCGGTCATCGTCGTGCCGTTGACCGTGTTGTAGGCGGTCATGATGCCCCAGGGGTGGGCGTTTACGACGATGGCCTCGAAGGGCGCCAGGTACAGCTCGCGCAGGGCGCGTTCGGAGACCAGGTTGTTCACCGTGAAGCGGTCGGTCTCGGCGTCGTTGGCGACGAAGTGCTTGACGGTGGTGCCGACGCCGCCGGACTGGACGCCGGACACGTATCCGGTGCCGATGGCGCCGGTCAGGCACGGGTCCTCGCTGTAGCACTCGAAGTGGCGTCCGCCGAGCGGGGAGCGGTGGAGGTTGACCGTGGGGGCGAGCAGGACGTGGACGCCCTTGCGGCGGGCCTCCTGGGCGAGCAGCACTCCGGCGCGGCGGGCGAGTTCCGGGTCCCAGGTGGCGGCGAGCGCGGTCGGTGAGGGCAGGGCGACGGAGGGGTCGTCGGCGGTCCAGCGCACACCGCGGACACCGATCGGGCCGTCGGACATGACCAGGGAGCCGAGGCCGATGTCGGGCATCTCGGGCAGGGTCCACATGTCCTGTCCGGCCAGCAGCCGGGTCTTGGCGTCGAGGCCGAGCGTGCCGAGGGCGGCCTCCACGACCGCCTCGCGGGCCTTCTCGGCCGGGGTGGGCTGGGATCCCGCCATCGCGGTTCCTCCTCGTCGAGTCCGTGCAGGTTCCTCCATCGTGCACACGCTACCTGTAGAGCGGTAGGTTTCGTTATGCTGACGTTATATTTCGGGTGGGGGGATGTCGTACGGTGAGGTCATGAACGCGAGGGTCAGGAGCGAGGAGCGGCGCTCGGAGATCGTGGGGGCCGCGCTGGAGGTGATCGCCGAGCGCGGTTACCGGGGGGCGAGCCTGGCCGCGGTCGCCGAGCGCGTCGGTCTCACCCAGCAGGGTCTGCTGCACTACTTCCCCACCAAGGACGCCCTGTTGGTGGCCGTGCTCCAGGAGCGGGACCGGTGGGACGCGATGCCGGACACACAGTGGCGGGTGGATCTGCTGGCCTCGCTGGTCGAGTACAACGCGATGCGTCCCGCGATCATCCAGACCTTCTCGGCGCTGCTCGGCGAGAGCGTGACCGAGGGCCACCCGGCGCGGGCCTACTTCACCGAGCGGTACGCCCGCGTCCGGGAGTCCATGGCGGCGGTCCTGCGCGCGGAGTACGGCGACCGCCTGCCGGGCGGCCTCACCCCGGAGCGCACCGCCCCGCTGCTCATCGCCATGATGGACGGGTTGCAGTACCAGTGGCTGCTGGACCCGGAGTCGGTGGACATGCCGGGGGCGTTCCGGGACTTCCTGCGGCTGCTGGGGGAGCCGGTGGACTGAGGGTCACCTCCCGGCGGGCACCGCCGCCACGACCTCGACCTCCACCTGGGCCTCCGGACGGAACAGGCGCGGGACCTCGAAGGTCATGCTGGTGGGCGGGGTGCCGGTGAGGTACTGACGGCGTACGGCGCCGTATGCGTCGAGCTGGGTGATGTCGGTGAGATACGTGCGGATGTTGACGACGTCCGCGAAGGTCGCGCCGTGCGCCTTGAGCAGGGCGTCGATGGTCTCGAAGACGCCTCGGGTCTGCTCGGCGAGGGTGGCGCCCTCGGCGATCTGCCCGGAGAGGAACAGCAGGGCGCTGCCGTCGGCGTGTCGGACGCGGGCGACCTGGGAGTAGTAGGGGCTCAGCGGCTGCGGCGCGCCGGCGGGGTTGTCCAGGATGATCTGCACGGGACTCCTTCAGAGGGTACGGATGATGTGGCCGGCGGCCTGCGAGACGTCCGCGTCGGCCAGGGCGGGGGCGGCCGTGACGGCCTCCTGGAAGTGGGCCAGCACCGCTTCCAGCACCGGCAGCCGGGCCGCCTTCGTGGCCAGCGCCACGTCCTTGGCGGCCAGCGCGGTGCCGAAGTGGACGTCGTCGGCGAAGGCGCGGGCGACGGCGCCGCCGAGCGGACCGGCGGCGAGGGCGGCACGCGCGGCCGCCTCGTCCAGGCCCAGCGCGCCGGCGAGCCGCAGTGCCTCGGCGGCGACACCGACCCCGCCGAGCACGGCCGTGTTGGCCACCAGTTTGAGCGCGGCCCCGGATCCGGTCGGGCCGCTGCGCGTGACCGCGCCCAGGTGGCGCAGGACATGGGCGACGCCGGAGACGTCACCGCCCGCGAGGATGCCCAGCGTCCCCTCGGCCGCCCGGTCGGTGCTCCCCATGACCGGGGCGTCGACCAGGGTCACCCCGTCGCCGAGCCGGGCGGCGAGCCGGTGCACGGCGTCCGGCCCGACGGTCGACATCTCGACCCACCGCGTGCCCGGCCGCAGGGCCGGGACGACCTCGGCCGCGACCGCGTCGAGGGCGTCCGGGCCGCTGAGCATCGTGATCAGCAGATCGGCGTCCCGTACGGCCTCGGCGGCGGTCGCCGCGGACACGGCGCCCTCGGCCACGAGCGGTCCGGCCTTGGCGGCGGTGCGGTTCCAGACGGTCAACGGGTGGCCGACGGCGAGCAGTCGGCGGGCCATGAGCGCGCCCATGTGACCCAGGCCCAGAAAGGCGATCTTCTCGGGATGTGGCATGCCCTCGACGCTAGGACCGCCCGAGAGATGCGACAAGCGAGTGTCTAGCATGGCATTCATGCGTAACTCGCATGACCTGGTGCCGGATCTGTCCACCGTCTGGCTGCGGGCCTTCCTGGAGGTCGCCCGCACCGGCTCGTTCACGGGGGCCGCGCGCGCCCTGGGCTGGACGCAGTCGGCGGTCTCCCGGCAGGTCGCCTCGCTGGAGTCGGCGCTGGGCGGCGGGCCGCTGTTCGACCGGCTGCCGCGCGGGGTGCGGCCGACGGAGGCCGGGCGGGCCCTGGTGCCGTACGCGGAGGCGGTCGCGGAGGCGCTGCACGGCGCGGCGAGCGGGCTGGCCGCGCTGCGCGAAGCGGCGGGCGGGCGGCTGCGGTTCGGCGCGTTCGCCACGGCCGACGCGGCGCTGGTGCCGCGCGCCCTGGCCGCCTTCCGGGCCCTCCACCCGGACGTGCGGGTGGAGCGCGAGGAGGGTCTGACGCCCGTGCTGCTCGACCGGCTCGCCGACGGGCGGCTGGACCTGGCGATCGTCTCCACCACCGGCCGCGCCCCGCTGGCCGCGTACGAGCTGCACCCTCTGCTGGACGAGCCCCTGTACGTCGCCGTCCCCGCCGGGCATCCGCTGGCCGGTGCGGACGGGGTGCGCCTCGGCCGGCTGGCCGACGCCGACTGGATCTCCGGCAGCGCCCGGCCCGAGGGCACCCTGCTGGAGGCGGCCCTGCGGGCGGGGTTCCGGCCGCGCGTGGCTCATGTCGTCGCCGAGTGGACGGCCAAGCAGGGGTACGTGGCCGCCGGGCTCGGGGTGGCCCTGGTGCCCGGCCTCGCCGCGGGGTCGGTACGTCCGGATGTCGTCCTGCTGCCGGTGCGGGACGAGGAGGCGCCGGCGCGGACGGTGTACGCGGCGACCGTGCGGGGGCGGACGCCGGCGCCGGCGGTGCGGGCGTTCCTCGGGACGCTGCGCGCGGAGGCCGGGGAGATCGCACGCACCATGGCGTAGGCCGCGTCCGTCGCGCGATACTGCCGCCGTCCATCGCACCACGCGCCCCACAGCGACGGAAGGACCCAACTGCCTTGACCCGTATACGCCTCGGCGTCCTCGGTCTGGCCCTGTCGGCCGCCCTGTCCGCCCCCGCCACCGCGGCCTGCGCCACTCCGGCGGCGGCCCCCTCCCCCACCGTCGAGGAGCAGCGGCTCGACCAGGCGGTGCCACAGGAGATTCTCCGGCGCTCCGGGTTCGACGACGTGGCGCCCCGGTTCGGCCGGGAGCTGGAGCGGGCGGACTCCTACGCGCAGGCCCGCCGCGTCGTCGTACGGGAGGGGTCCGCGCTGTGGCGGCGGGCCGTGGCGCGGGCGCAGGGGCGGGGGCCGGACGGGGGTGACCTCAGCCGCGACGACGACCGGCCGTTGTACTGGGCGCGGTTGGGTCTCAGCCGGGACGTGCGCACCTGGGAGCCGGAGTTCGGGCTCACCGACCGGCAAAGAGCCGCGCTGCTCGACCAGTTGGAGCGGACCTCGCGCGGGCAGACCGACATCCGCTACCCGGGGAAGGGCCCGGCGCGGCGGGTGCTGCTCACCGGGTTCGACCCCTTCACGCTCGACCGGGACATCCGCATCTCCAACCCGTCGGGAGCGAGCGCGCTCGCCCTCGACGGCACGGTCGTGGAGACGGCCGCGGGTCCGGCGCGCATCGAGACCGCCGTGTTCCCGGTGCGCTGGCAGGACTTCGCCGAGGGCACGGTGGAGCGGACGCTGCGGCCGTATCTGCCGGAGGTCGACCTGTTCACGACCGTGAGCCAGGGCCGCGTCGGCCGGTTCGACATCGAGCGCACCAACGGCGCCTGGCGCGGCGGCTTCCCGGACAACGACGACGTCTCGCGGACGGAGACCGTCCCGGTCACCGATCCGGCGACGCAGCCCCAGTGGACGAGCACGACCCTGCCGTACGCCGCCGTCGTGGGCGCGGACACGGGACGGTTCCCGGTGTACGACCACACGGAGGTGACCGAGATCCCGGCGGGAGGGACCGGTCCCGTCGTACGGCCGGACGGGCCGACCCCCGGCTCCACCGCCCGCGCCGGAGGCGGCGGCGACTACCTCTCCAACGAGATCGCCTACCGGGCCACCCTGCTGCGGGACCGGCTCGGGCTGCACGACCGGCTGCCCGGCGGGCATGTGCACACACCGGTGCTGCGGTTCGGGGCCGGGAACACCACGGAGGTGACCGACCCCGAGTTCGTCCGCAACCGGCTGGACATCGTCGCGCAGGTACGGGCGATCGTCGCCGTGGCCGTCAGTGCGACGGAGCGAAGGCCAGGCTGATGCCGAGACCGGCCAGGACGGACCCGATGACCTTGTTGAGGACCTTCTGGACGCGCAGCATCAGCGTGCGCATCCGCTCCTGCGAGAAGAAGAGGGCGACCACACCGAACCACACCAGGTGGGCCAGCGACATGAACAGCCCGTAGCCCACCTGCTGGTAGACCGGCGTGCCGGGGCTGACGACCTGGGCGAAGGTGGAGACGACGAACAGGGTCGTCTTGGGGTTGAGCACGTTGGTGAGGAAACCGGTGCGCAGCGCGGCGAGCGGCGTCAGCTCGGCCTTGTGCTCCAGGTCCACCTTCACCTCGCCGCGGGTCCGGAAGGTGCGTACGCCGATGTAGACGAGGTAGGCGGCGCCGATCAGCTTGATGACCGTGAACAGGAAGGTGGAGGAGGCGATCAGCAGACCCACGCCGAGCATGGTGTAGGTGACGTGGACCAGTACGCCGGCGGCGACGCCGGTGGCGGCGAGCAGGCCGGTGCGGCGGCCGTAGAGGTAGCTGTTGCGGACGATCATGGCGAAGTCGGCGCCGGGCGCTATGACCGCCAGGACGGTGATGACGGTTACGGCGAGCATCTCGGTCACGGTGCGGCGTTCTCCTCTGCGTCCTCGGGCTGGTGGGTGCTCTCCTCGCCCAGCAGGTCACGGGCGAGGAGCGTGGCGCCCGCGACCGCGCCCGGCATCAGGAACACCGCGACGAACGGAATCAGGAAGGCCAGGCCCAGGGGTGTGCCGAAGCCCCAGACCAGGGTCTTGCGGGAGCGGAGCAGGGTGAGCCGGGAGCGCAGTTCGACGCCCCGGCGCTGCAGGGCCACGGCGGCGAGTTCCTCGGTGAGGAAGAAGCCGGTGACGAAGAAGCCGATCACGGGCACGACGGTCTGCCCGACGCCCGGCAGGAAGCCGAGGGCGAAGAGCAGCACGCCCCACAGCGCGGCCCGGACCAGGACGCGCAGGCTGTCCCGGGCCGAGATCCACAGTTCGCGCCAGAGCGGGAGGTCCGACCGGGGCGCGGTGCCGTCGGGCGAGACGTCGGCGTCGACCTTCTCCGAGAGGCTCTCGTAGAAGGGCTGGCCGACCAGCAGGGTGACGGCGGTGAACGTCAGCACGGCCAGCAGCAGGCCGAGGGCGAAGAGGACGGCCGTCAGGAAGCCGCGGAACAGGCCCTGCCAGGGGCTCGACCAGTCGTCCGCGAAGGGGGTCGCCCAGGTGACGGCGTCCTCGCCCCACAGCGCGAGCGCGACCAGCGCGGCGGCGTACAGCACCAGCGTGATCAGCCCGGGCAGCAGCCCGAAGCCGTACCGCCGTCCGTGCCGGGCCACCCATCGCTGGCCCTTCAGTAGATAACCGAACCCCACCCCAAGATCGCGCATGGCGGGGACTCTACCGGGACGGTCAGGCGTCGAGCATCCGGCGGAGCAGGTCCCGCAGGGTGCCGCGCTCCTCCTCGGTGAGGCCGGCGAGCGGCTCGCGGGCGAAGCGGAGGCCCTCGCGCAGGTTCCGGGCCACGCGGAGGCCCTCCTCGGTGGCGGCGGCCACCTTCACCCGGCGGTCGGCGGGGTCGGGGCGGCGCTCGACCAGTCCGCGGGCCTCCAGGCGGTCCACGATGCCGGTCACGTTGGACGGCTCGCACTTCAGCTTCTGCGCCAGTTTCCGCATCGGCAGCGGATCGAGCGAGAGCAGGCTGAGCAGCTTGGCCTGGGCGCCGGTGAGCGTGTGCCCGGCCGCGGCCTCCTCGTAGTCCGTGTGGTAGCGGGCCACCACCTCCGCGATGAGTTCGACGACCTCGACGGTCAGTTCGTCCGGACGGGTCTTCTGCGGTGTGGCCATGCCCTCAGGATACCCGTTACTTGACATCATGAAATATTCAGATGCACTGTTGTTTCAGCTACTGAAGTAAATCGGAAAGGCGCCTGTCATGATCAACCGCGAGTGGCACCTGCTCAGCCGTCCCGTCGGCTGGCCGAAGCCCGAGGACTTCGCCCTGGTCGAGACCGAGGTCCCGGCCCCCGGCGACGGTCAGGTGCTCGTGAGGAACAAGTACCTCTCGGTCGACCCGTACATGCGCGGCAGGATGTCGGCCGCGAAGTCGTACGTCGCCCCCTTCGAGCTGGGCAAGGTCATGCAGGGCGGCGCGGTCGGCGAGGTGATCGAGTCCAATGCCGAGGGCATCGCGGCCGGCGACCACGTCCTGCACTTCTTCGGCTGGCGCGAGCACGCCGTGGTGGACGCGAAGCACGCCGTGAAGGTCGACCCGGCGGCAGCGCCCCTGTCGACGTACCTCGGCGTCCTCGGCATGACCGGCCTGACCGCCTACGCCGGCCTGCTGCGCACCGCCTCCTTCAAGGAGGGCGACGTGGTGTTCGTGTCGGGCGCGGCCGGCGCCGTCGGCAGCCAGGTCGGGCAGATCGCCAAGCTCAAGGGCGCCTCCCGGGTCATCGGCTCGGCCGGGTCCGACGAGAAGGTCAAGCTGCTGGTGGAGGAGTACGGCTTCGACGCCGCGTTCAACTACAAGAACGGCCCGGTCGCCGAGCAGCTGCGCGAGGCCGCGCCCGACGGCATCGACGTCTACTTCGACAACGTCGGCGGGGACCACCTGGAGGCGGCCATCGGTTCGCTCAACGAGGGCGGCCGGATCGCGGTCTGCGGCATGATCTCGGTCTACAACAACACCGAGCCCGCCCCCGGCCCGAAGAACCTCGCCCGGCTGATCCAGACCCGCGGCCGGATCGAGGGCTTCCTGGTCGGCGACCACTACGACCTGCAGCCGCAGTTCGTCCAGGAGGTCGGCCCGTGGGTCGCCTCGGGCGCGCTGAAGTACCGGGAGACCGTGATCGAGGGCATCGAGAACACCCTGGAGGCGTTCCTCGGGGTCCTGCGCGGCGACAACATCGGCAAGATGGTCGTCAAGCTCTGACCCTCTGGCTTGACTTTCCGGCATGCGGTAGCTTCTTTCCGAAATCCGTCGTCGATCGTGGGCGCGAGTCGCGGCGGACCGAGGAGGAAGAAACCGCATGCCCATCACGCAGTCCGAGGTCCTGTACACCGCCGTCGCCACGGCCGAGAACGGCCGCGACGGTCGTGTCGCCACCGACGACGGCAAGCTCGACGTCGTCGTGAACCCGCCCAAGGAGATGGGCGGCAGCGGCGCCGGCACCAACCCGGAGCAGCTGTTCGCCGCGGGGTACAGCGCCTGCTTCCAGGGGGCGCTCGGTGTCGTCGCACGGCAGGAGGGCGCCGACATCACCGGCTCGACGGTCACGGCCAAGGTCGGCATCGGCAAGAACGACGACGGCTTCGGGATCATCGTGGAGATCTCGGCGAGCATCCCGAACGTCGACGCGGCGACCGCGCAGCGTCTGGTCGAGCAGGCGCACCAGGTGTGCCCCTACTCGAAGGCAACGCGCGGCAACATCACCGTGACGTTGGTCTGACCTTCGTCGTTGCGTACATCGGCAGCCGCATCCTTGGACGTGGGATGCGGCTGCTGCGGCTCACGGCGTTGTCAGCGCCGCTCGCTGCACTGTTGCCGCCAGCCGGTTGTTCTCCGGTGCCGCCCCTCCCGGGAACGCGAAGCGGCGCCTCGTGTAGCCGTAGGCGATGCCGCCGCGGGGGTCCGCGAAGGACTGGACGCCGTTCGCGCCGCTGTGGCCGACCGTGCCGGCGCCCAGGAAGGGGTGCCAGACGTCCGCGGTCGCCTGGAAGCCGAGTCCGAAGGCCTTGTGGGCCCGGGCCACCAGGTCGTAGCCCACGGAGTGGATCTGGCCGAACTCCGCCAGGGTGTCCTCCTTCAGCAGCGGGGCCCTGCCCTCCACCTCGCCGATCATCGCCGCGTACATGCCCGCGAGGCCGCGCGCCGAGCCGATGCCGCCGACCGAGGCGGGGCCCTTGGCGCGGATCAGCCGCTCGTTCGGCAGGCTCTCCAGGTCGGTGGGCTCCGCGCCGTGCCGGTTGAAGGCGATCGACGCGAGGGTGTGCGGGCCGTCCTGCCGGGCGTCGAGCTGCGCCTGCTGCGCGGGGGTCGGCCGCATCGGCTGGACCGTGCGGAAGCGGGGCTCGTGCGCGGCCGGCAGGCCCAGGTGGAGGTCGAGGCCGTGCGGGGCACGGACCCGCTCCTCGTAGACCTCCTGGAGCGTACGGCCCGTCGCCCGGCGGACCACCTCGCCGGCCAGCGCGCCGATCACCAGCGCGTGGGAGCCGAAGGCCGTGCCCGGCCGCCAGAACGGCCGCTGGTCGGCGAGGCGTTCCGCGATCATCCGGTCGTCGGCCAGCTCCGCGAGGCTGAACCCGGTGTCGGCGCCGATCAGCCCGGCCCGGTGCGCGAGCAGGTCCCGCAGGGTCAGCGCGCCCTTGCCCTCGGCGGCGAACTCCGGCCAGTAGTAGGTGACTCTGCGGTCCAGCTCCAGCGTGCCGTCCTGCATGAGCAGGGCCGCGACCAGATGGGCCGCGCCCTTCGTGGCCGAGTGCACGCCGTACAGCGAGTCACCCGTCACGCCCTCGCCCGCCCACAGGTCCACGACCCGGCGTCCGTGGACGTACACACACAACTGGCCCTCGTAGTCGTCCGGTTCCCCGGCGACGAAGGCGGCGAATTCCTCGCGCACCGCTTCGAAGCCCTCGGCGACCGTGCCCTGGACGGTGGTCTCCTGCGTCATCCGCTCTCCTCGAACTGAGCCGCTGTTCGCTGCTCCCCCTGGCGCAACGCCCGTTCCGGCTTCGGACGTTCACGAGACCGGTACGGCGCGACCTGCCCGTTCGACTCAACCGCGGCGCGGGCCGGTGGGTGTCACGGATGGCGGCGCACCCGGACTCAGGTGCACCACCACAGGAAGCGGTTGCAGGTCTTGGTGGGCGACGGCTCGGGGGTGGGCGCGGCGGTCGTCGGGGCCGCGGTCGGGGTGGCGGACCGGGTGGGGGCCGGGGCCGCGGGGGGCGCCCCGGTCGTGACGGAACCCGTCGGGGCCGGCTCCTGGGCCTTGGCGGTGTCGTCGGCGGAGGGGGAAGCGGACTCCTTGTCCTTCGGGGACTTCGAGGCGGACGCGGAGGCCGAGGCGTCCGCGGAGGCGGAGGCGCCCGCGCTCTCGGGGACGCCGGAGGCGGCGCCTATGGGGTCGGCGCTGTGGCCCGGCGCGGTGGAGGCGGCACCGCCGTCCGCCGTGGTGTCCGCGCCCGGGGCCGGGGTGTCGCCGGCGAAGGGCGAGAAGGGGGCGTCCGTGCCGAGTTCGGCGAGGCTGAGCCCGCCGGCCGCGAGGACGAAGCCGGCCGCGACGAGCACGGTACGGCGCCGGCGGCGCCGGTGCACGGCGGCCTTGCGGTCCCGTCGGCTGCCCTCGGCCCGGGCGGCGGCCCGGCCACCGGCGCGGCGGCCGCCGGGTACGGCGGACTCGGCGGGCTCGTCGTCGTCCTCGCCGTCCTCCTCCGCCCGGCCCGGCTCGTCCAGCTCGTCCGGCTCGACCGGTGCGTCCTGGCCGTCGTACGACCCGTCCTGCGCGTCCGGCAGTCCCTGACCGGCGTACGCCCCGTCCGGCACGCCCTGAGTGCCGTACGACCCGTCGTACGGCCCGTCGTACGCGTCCCCGTACGCATGCCCGTGGGCATGGCCTCCGTGCCCGGATATGTGCGCGGCCGGGACCGCCGTGGCGACGGCGAGTCGGTCGGCGGGCGTTCCGCACCCCGGGCAGGCCAGGGCGCCGTTGAGGTGCCGTTGGCACGGGAGGCAGTAGTCCATGACGCGGGAAGACTAGAGTCCGATCGGGTCCGGTTCCAGGCGCCCCTGTGAAGGTTTCGTGCGAGGTCGAAAGAGTTCTCGAAAGCCTTGCCGAAACCGTTACCTGTTCGACCCATTGACACCCCCGTCGCCGCATCCTTACTGTCACGCCAGCATTTCGAACGTGTGACGAAATCTCGAACACCTGAGGGGCAACTGCCGTGCGCATCACCGGAATCAGCACGCACGTGGTCGGCACGCCATGGCGCAACCTGACCTACGTCCAGGTGCACACCGACGAGGGCATCACGGGAGTCGGCGAGACCCGGATGCTCGGTCACACCGACGCGCTGATCGGCTATCTGCGGGAGGCCGAGGCCAATCACATTCTCGGTTCGGACCCGTTCGCTGTCGAGGATCTCGTCCGCCGGATGAAGTACGGCGACTACGGCCGCGCGGGCGAGATCGTCATGTCCGGCATCGCGGTCGTCGAGATGGCCTGCTGGGACATCAAGGGCAAGGCGCTCGGCGTGCCGGTGTGGCAGCTGCTGGGCGGGAAGGTGACCGACCGGGTCAAGGCGTACGCCAACGGGTGGTACACGACCGAGCGAACGCCCGAGGCGTACCACAAGGCCGCCCAGGGGGTGATGGAGCGCGGGTACCGGGCGCTGAAGATCGACCCGTTCGGCACCGGGCACTTCGAGCTGGACCACAAGGAGACCCTGTACGCCGTCTCGCTCATCGAGGCCGTGCGGGACGCCATCGGCCCGGAGGCCGAGCTGATGCTGGAGATGCACGGCCGCTTCTCCCCCGCCACCGCCGTCCGGCTGGCCAAGGAGCTGGCGCCCTTCAAGCCGGCCTGGCTGGAGGAGCCGGTGCCGCCGGAGAACCTGAAGGCGCTGGAGAAGGTCGCGGCCAAGGTGGACATCCCGGTCGCCACCGGTGAGCGCATCCACGACCGGATCGAGTTCCGCGAGCTGTTCGAGAGCCAGGCCGTGGACATCATCCAGCCCGACGTCGGCCACATCGGCGGCATCTGGGAGACCCGGAAGCTGGCCGCCACCGCCGAGACGCACTACATGCTCGTCGCCCCGCACAACGTCGGCGGGCCCGTCCTCACCGCCGCCTCCCTCCAGGTCGGCTTCACCTCCCCGAACTTCAAGATCCTGGAGCACTTCAACGACTTCGCGGACGCGGAGATCAAGAAGGTGGTCAAGGGGGCGCCGCAGGTCGTGGACGGGTACTTCGAGCTGTCCGACGCGCCCGGTCTCGGCGTCGAGCTGGACGTGGACGCGGCGGCCGAGTTCCCGCAGCAGCAGGCCCGGTTCGACCTGTGGGCCGAGGGCTGGGAGCAGCGCAGGCCGAAGGGGAGCAAGTGAGTTCCCAGGTTCTGATCGAGGCGCCGGGCGCCCACCGGGTCGAGGCGCACACGCCCCGGGATCCCGGTCCGGGCGAGGCGCTGGTGGCCGTGCACGCGGTCGGCATCTGCGGCAGCGACCGCGAGGTGTACCAGGGCAACCGGCCGGAAGGGTATGTGCGGTATCCGCTCACACCCGGCCATGAGTGGTCGGGGACCGTGCGCGCGGTGGGTGCGGGGGTGCCGGAGAGCCTGGTCGGCCGCAAGGTCGTCGGCGAGGGCTTCCGCAACTGCCAGGTCTGCGACCGCTGTCACGCGGGCGAGACCACGCTGTGCACGGCCGGGTACGAGGAGACCGGGTTCACCCGGCCGGGCGCCATGGCGGCCACGCTCACCCTGCCCGCCCGGCTGCTGCACGTCCTGCCGGACGACGCCGACCTCACCGCCGCCGCGCTGCTGGAGCCGGCCGCGTGCATCGCGGCCGCCGCGCTGAAGGCGAACGCCCGGCCCGGCGAACGGGTCGCGGTGGTCGGCACGGGCACGCTGGGCATGTTCGCCGTGCAGTTCCTGAAGGCGATCTCACCGGTGGAGCTGCTCGTCGTGGGCACCCGGGGCGACCGGGAGGCGCTGTCCCGGCAGTTCGGGGCGACCGACTTCCGGCTGAGGGACCAGGAGCTGCCCGACGACGTCGACGTCGTCATCGAGACCGCCGGGTCCGCGTCCGCCGCGCGCACCGCCGCCTCCCTGCTCAGGCGCGGCGGACGCCTGGTCCTGACCGGCATCCCGGCGCCGGGCGCGGACGGGCTCGACCCGACCGACCTCGTCGTACGGCAGCTGGAGGTGCACACCGTCTTCGGGGCGCCGCCGGACGCCTGGGCGCACACCGTGCGGGTATTCGGCGCCGGACTGCTCGACCCGTTGCCGCTGGTCACGCACGAGTTGCCGCTGACCGAGTTCGCGCAGGCCATCGAGCTGGTGGGGGCCGGCGATCCGAAGGTGGGCAAGGTGCTGCTCCGCCCGTAGCCGTACGCCGGTCGGGGCGTGACCTGACGGCGCCCCGACCGGCGTACACCCACGCCTTTTCTCTACCCCGAGCCGCGAACCTTGTCCGAAATCTCGAACACTCAGGACCCTAAGGACAGCTTGTGACCGACGCTTCCGCCCCGGCAGCCCGCAGGCCCGGCGAGCAGCTGCTCGCCGCACTCGGCCTGGGCGCGCCCGCCCTCGACCCCGCCGACGCCTCCGTCCACAGCTTCCCGGGCGGCGGTCGCTGGCGCACCGAGATCCCCTCGTGCGAGGGTCCCGAAGCGCTGGCGGTCGTCCTCAAGGAGGCCTCGCGCCTCGATGTGCCCATCCACCGGATCAGCCAGGGCAGCGGCGTGTGGATGCTCACCGACGCCGAGATCACCGAGATGGTCGAGGCGACCGCCGAACGCGACATCGAGCTCTGCCTGTTCACCGGCCCGCGCGGCACCTGGGACATCGGCGGCTCCGTGCGGTCCGACTCGCGGGGGGCCGGACTGCGCGCCCGGGGCCACGACGCGGTCGCCGGCTGCGTCGAGGACGCCGTCCGGGCCACCGAGCTGGGCGTCAAGTGCCTGCTGGTCGCCGACGAGGGCGTGCTGTGGACCCTGCACCGGGCCCGTGAGACCGGGATCATCCCGGCCGACACCACGCTGAAGGTGTCGGCGCTCATCGGCCCGGTCAACCCGGCCTCGTACGCCGTCTACGAGCGGCTCGGCGCCGACTCCGTCAACGTGCCCAGCGATCTGACGCTGGACCACCTCACCGAGATCCGCCGGGTGTCCGGCGCCCCCATGGACATGTACATCGAGGCCCCCGACGACCTCGGCGGCTACGTCCGGATGTACGAGGTCGCCGAGCTGATCCGGCGCGGCGCACCGCTCTACCTGAAGTTCGGCCTGTCCAAGGCTCCCGGCATCTACCCGTGGGGCACCCACCTGCGGGACGTGACCCTGGACACCGCCCGGGAGCGGGTGCGGCGCGGCCGGCTCGCCCTGGACCTGCTCGCCCGGCACGGCGCGGACGGCGACATGGCGCCGCTCGGCTCCCGGCTGCCGGGGTCTTTGAACCGGTTCCCCGTAGCAGCATCCGCTCCTCTCAACGACGAGAACGACAAGGACTGATCCCCATGCGCAACCGCAGAGCCGCACTCGCCGCGATAGCCGGAGCCGCCTCGCTCGCCCTCACTCTGACCGCCTGCGGCCAGAGCGGCGAGGGCGGCAGCAAGGAGAAGAAGGGCGACGTCAAGGGCGCCACCATCGGCATCGCCATGCCGACCAAGTCCTCCGAGCGCTGGATCTCCGACGGCAAGAACGTCGTCAAGGACCTGGAGGCCAAGGGCTACAAGACCAAGCTGGTCTACGGCGAGGACAACCCGGAGACCCAGGTCTCGCAGATCGAGAACCTGATCACGCAGGGCGTGAAGGGCCTGATCGTCGCGGCGATCGACAACAAGTCGCTGAAGAACGTGCTGCAGGAGGCCGCGGACGCGCACATCCCGGTCATCTCCTACGACCGGCTGATCCTCGGCACGGAGAACGTCGACTACTACGCCTCGTTCGACAACGAGAAGGTCGGCAAGCTCCAGGGCCAGTACATCGTGGACAAGCTCGGCCTGAGCAAGGGCAAGAAGGGCCCGTTCAACATCGAGCTGTTCGCCGGCTCCAACGACGACAACAACACCAAGTACTTCTTCGGCGGCGCGATGAGCGTGCTCCAGCCGTACATCGACAAGAAGCAGCTGGTGGTCAAGTCCGGCCAGACCGCGCTGAACAAGGTCGTCACCCTGCGCTGGGACGGCACCACCGCGCAGAAGCGCATGGAGGACATCCTCACCTCGTCCTACCAGAGCGGCCGGGTCGACGCGGTCCTCTCCCCCTACGACGGCATCTCCATCGGCATCCTGTCCGCGCTGAAGTCGGACGGCTACGGCTCCGGCGACAAGCCGCTGCCGGTCATCACCGGCCAGGACGCCGAGCTGGCCTCCGTGAAGTCGATCATCGCCGGTCAGCAGACGCAGACCGTCTACAAGGACCTCCGCAAGCTCGCCGAGGTCGCCGCCACGATGATGGACGACTCCCTCAAGGGCAAGAAGCCGCAGGTCAACGACACCAAGTCGTATGACAACGGGACCAAGGTCGTGCCCGCGTACCTGCTCCAGCCGGTGAGCGTCGACAAGAGCAACTACAAGCAGGTGCTGGTCGACGGCGGCTACTACACCGAGGCCGACCTCAAGTAACCCGCCCCTTCCCTACGGATTGAAAGGCACGACCATGGCGGGACCCGTCCTGGAAATGCGCTCGATCGTCAAGACCTTTCCCGGTGTCAAAGCGCTGTCGGACGTCACCCTGACCGTCCGGCAGGGCGAGGTCCACGCCATCTGCGGGGAGAACGGCGCCGGCAAGTCCACCCTGATGAAGGTGCTCTCCGGCGTCCACCCGTACGGCAGCTACGAGGGGGACATCCTCTTCGCGGGGGAGACCTGCCAGTTCAAGGACATCCGGGCGAGCGAGCAGCACGGCATCGTCATCATCCACCAGGAACTGGCGCTGGTGCCGCACCTGTCCATCGCGGAGAACCTCTTCCTCGGCAACGAGCACGCCACGCGCGGGCTCATCAACTGGCGCGAGACCCTGCGCCACGCCACCCAGCTGCTGCGCCGGGTCGGACTGGACGAGCACCCGGAGACCCGGGTCGCCGACATCGGCGTGGGCAAGCAGCAGCTGGTGGAGATCGCCAAGGCGCTGTCCAAGGAGGTGAAGCTGCTCATCCTGGACGAGCCGACGGCGGCCCTGAACGACGAGGACAGCGGCAAACTCCTCGATCTGATCCTGGAGCTGAAGAACCAGGGCATCACCTCGATCATCATCTCCCACAAGCTCAACGAGATCCGCAAGGTCGCCGACTCGGTGACGATCATCCGGGACGGCCGGTCCATCGAGACCCTCGATGTGAAGGCACCGGAGACGACCGAGGAGCGGATCATCGCCGGCATGGTCGGCCGGGACCTCGACCACCGCTTCCCCGAGCGCACCCCGCACCGGCCCGAGGAGGGCGCGGCGCCGGCGCTGGAGATCCGCGGCTGGACCGTGTTCCACCCGATCGACCAGCAGCGCAAGGTCGTGGACGACGTGTCGATCGAGGTCCGCCGCGGGGAGATCGTCGGCATCGCGGGCCTGATGGGCGCGGGCCGCACCGAACTCGCGATGAGCGTGTTCGGGCGGACGTACGGCCGGTACGCGGGCGGCACGGTCCTCAAGGACGGCACGGAGATCCGTACGAAGACCGTCGCGGAGGCGGTCCGGCACGGCATCGCGTACGTCACCGAGGACCGCAAGCACTACGGCCTCAACCTCATCGACACGATCAACCGGAACATCTCGCTGACCGCGCTGAACAAGGTGGCCCGGCGGGGTGTGGTGGACGAGCACGAGGAGCGGCAGGTCTCCGAGGGCTTCCGGAAGTCCATGAACATCAAGGCGCCGACGGTCTTCGAGCCGGTGGGCAAGCTCTCGGGCGGCAACCAGCAGAAGGTCGTCCTCAGCAAGTGGATCTTCGCTGGTCCCGACGTGCTGATCCTGGACGAGCCGACCCGCGGTATCGACGTGGGCGCCAAGTACGAGATCTACACGGTCATCGACCGGCTCGCCGCCGAGGGGAAGGCGGTCGTCTTCATCTCCTCCGAGCTGCCCGAGCTGCTCGGCATGTGCGACCGCATCTACACGATGGCCGCCGGGCGGCTGACCGGTGAGGTGCCACGGGCCGAGGCCACGCAGGAAGTGCTGATGCGCCATATGACGAAAGACAAGGCGAAGGACGAAGAGGTAACGCGATGAGCACGGATGTGACCGCCAAGAGCCCGGCCCCCGCGCCGCCGGGCGGGAGCGGAGAGGCCGCGGGCCTTGGACTCCTCCAGCTGGTGCTGACCGGTCTGCGCCGCAACATGCGCCAGTACGGCATGCTGATCGCGCTCGGCCTGATCGTGGTCCTCTTCGCGATCTGGACGGACGGGGACCTGCTGCTGCCGCGCAACGTCTCCAACCTGGTGCTGCAGAACAGCTACATCCTGATCCTGGCCATCGGCATGATGCTGGTGATCATCGCCGGGCACATCGACCTGTCGGTCGGCTCGCTCACGGCGTTCGTCGGCGCCTTCGCGGCCGTCCTGACCGTGCAGCACGGGGTGGCCTGGCCGGTCGCGCTGGTGCTGTGCCTGCTGGTCGGTGCGGTGGCCGGCTCGGTCCAGGGCTATCTGATCGCCTATCTCGGCATACCCTCCTTCATCGTCACCCTCGCCGGGATGCTCCTCTTCCGCGGCCTGACCGAGATCCTCCTCAAGGGCCAGACCCTCGGCCCGTTCCCCGACGGGCTGCAGAAGCTCGGCAACGGCTTCCTGCCCGAGGTCGGCCCGAACACCAACTACCACAACCTCACCCTGCTGCTCGGGCTCGTCCTGATCGCGGCCGTGGTCTGGCAGGAGTTCCAGGACCGCCGCCGCCAGCAGGAGTTCTCGCTGGACGTCGTACCGGTCCGGCTGTTCCTGCTGAAGCTGACGGCCCTGGTCGCCGCGATCCTCGCCCTCACCCTGCTGCTCGCCAGCTACAAGGGCGCCCCGATCGTGCTGATCATCCTCGGCGTGCTGGTGGTCGGCTACGGCTACATCATGCGCAACGCGGTCTTCGGCCGGCACATCTACGCGATCGGCGGCAACCTGCCGGCGGCCAAGCTGTCCGGTGTGAAGGACAAGAAGGTCACCTTCTACGTCTTCCTGAACATGGGCGTGCTCGCGGCCCTGGCGGGCATGGTGGTCGCCGCCCGGCTGAACGCGGCCTCGCCGAAGGCGGGCGTCAACTTCGAACTGGAGGCCATCGCCTCCTCGTTCATCGGCGGCGCGTCCATGAGCGGCGGTGTCGGCACCGTCCTCGGCGCCATCATCGGCGGTCTCGTCCTCGGCGTGCTGAACAACGGCATGAACCTCCTCAGCGTGGGCACCGACTGGCAGCAGGTCATCAAGGGCCTGGCCCTGCTGGTGGCGGTCGGGTTCGACGTGTGGAACAAGCGCAAGTCCGGTTCGTAAGCGCCCAGACAAGGGAGCCGCACCCATGGAACTGAACAGACGCACGGTCATCGCAGGAGCAGCCGCGGCGGGCGTCGCCGCCACCGCCCTCGGCGGCACTGCCGAAGCCGCCCAGGGAAGGAAGCCGGTGAAGGAACTCTTCGGCACGCTCGCCGACGGCACCAAGGTGTACCGCTGGTCGCTGCAGAACGGCGGCACCCGGCTGAAGGTGCTCAGCTACGGCGGCATCGTCCAGACCCTGGAACTCCCCGACCGGCACGGCCGGTACGCCAACGTCGTGGCCGGCTTCGACAACATCGCCGACTACGAGGCGAAGAGCCCGTACTTCGGCGCCCTGATCGGCCGGTACGGCAACCGGATCGGCAAGGGCCGGTTCACGCTGGACGGCACGTCGTACCAGCTCTCCGTGAACGACGGCGACAACAGCCTGCACGGCGGCGCCAAGGGCTTCGACAAGCACGTCTGGGACGTCGAGCCGTTCACCAAGGGCTCCGACGTCGGACTGCACCTGTACTACACCAGCGTCGACGGCGAGATGGGCTACCCGGGCACGCTCCGGACGAAGGTGACGTACACCCTCACCCGGCACGGCGACTGGCGCATCGACTACGAGGCCACCACCGACAAGGCCACCGTCGTCAACCTCACCAGCCACGTCTACTGGAACCTGGCCGGCGAGGGCAGCGGCACGATCGAGGACCACGAGCTCACGATCGCCGCCGCCCGCTACACCCCCACCGACTCCGGCCTGATCCCCACCGGCGAGCTGGCCAAGGTCGCGGGCACCCCGTTCGACTTCCGGCACGCCAAGCCGATCGGCCGGGACATCCGGGCGGGCCACGAGCAGCAGGTGCAGGCCAAGGGGTACGACCACAACTGGGTCCTGGACAAGGGGATCACGGCCAGGCCCGAGCACATCGCGACCCTGCGCGACCCGCGCTCCGGCCGCACCCTGAAGATCGCCACCAACGAGCCGGGGCTGCAGTTCTACTCCGGCAACTTCCTCGACGGGACGCTCACCGGCACCGGTGGCCGCACCTACCGCCAGGGCGACGCCCTGTGCCTGGAGACGCAGCACTTCCCGGACTCGCCGAACCACGCGAACTTCCCGTCGACGGTGCTGCGGCCGGGGCGGACGTACCGGACGACGACGGTCCACACGTTCGGAAGGTGAGCGTCACTCAAGGAGTGAACTGACTCACGTACCCCGTGAGTTGAACGCCACCCCGCCCGCCTCCGTATCCAAGGGTGGCCCGTGCTCCCCCGCACGGGCCACCCCGAACGGAGGATCCCTTGGCCGGCAACGTCACCTCGTTGTTCCGCGGCACCGCCGCGCACAGCCCCTCCATGGCGGCGCTGACGCGGGAGGGCGGCGACGGAACCGGCCCGGTGGACTTCTGCATCCCCTGCAACCCGTACTTCCCGACGCCGGCCATGTTCGAGGAGATGGCGGCCCGGCTCAGGGACATCATCACGTACTACCCGAGCGGCGCCGACGCCATCACCGGTGAGCTGTGCGGCCTGCTCCAGCTGCCGCCGCAGTGCGTGGCCATGGGCAACGGCTCGACGGAGCTGATCACCTGGATCGACCACCTCCTGGTCCGCGAGTCCCTCGCCGTCCCCGTCCCCACCTTCGGCCGCTGGACCGACCAGCCGATGGAGACGGGCAAGCGGGTCGACATGTTCCCGCTCCAGGAGGCGAACGGCTTCGCCCTGGACCTCGCCCAGTACGCCGAGTTCATCCGCGCCCGGGGCACGCGGGTGGCCGTGATCTGCAACCCGAACAACCCGGACGGCGGCTATCTGCGCCGCCAGCAGGTCGTGCAGTTCATGGACGCCATGGCGGACCTGGACCTGGTGGTGGTCGACGAGTCCTTCCTGGAGTTCGCCGACGCGGAGGCCGAGCCGAGCGTCGTCCAGGAGGCCATGATCCGCCCCAATGTGATCGTCCTGCGCAGCCTGGGCAAGAACTTCGGCCTGCACGGCATCCGCTTCGGCTACCTGGTCGCCAACCCGGCGCTCGCCGGGAAGGTCCGCTCGATGCTGCCGAAGTGGAACCTCAACTCCTTCGCCGAGCACGTGGTGTTCATGCTGAAGGAGCACGGTCCCGAGTACGCGCAGAGCCTGATGCAGGTGCGCCGCGACCGCCTGGAGATGGCCAGCCACCTCTCCGCCCTGCCCGGCCTCACCGTCTACCCCTCCCAGGGCAACTTCCTCTTCGTGCGCCTTCCCGTCGGCGCCGAGGGCACGGTGGTCCGGGACCGGATGCTCACCGAGCACCGGATCCTGGTCCGCGAGTGCGGCAACAAGATCGGATCCTCCAGCCGCTTCCTGCGGCTCGTGGTGCGCCCCCAGGTCGACGTGCGTCGCCTGGTGTCCGGCCTGGAACAGGTGCTCTACGGGTCCAGGAGGGGAGCCGCCGTACCCGAGCTGGGCGCCGGGACCAGCTACAGCTCGGGTACGGCGGCGGTCGACCGGCTGGTCGGCGCGACCAACGGGGCCGGCATGCGGCTCACCGCGGCCGGCCCCGCCCCGGTCGTCGTCCCTGGTCGCCATCCATCTCGCCGCGCAGGCCCTGCGGGGCGGCGAGTGCTCCATGGCGCTGGCCGGCGGCGCGA
>NZ_JBEYYR010000044.1:0-82170 GCF_040645635.1 Streptomyces sp. NPDC046727 | reverse complement strand
CACCGGCACCGCTACGAGGTCAACAACGCCTACCGCGCCGAGCTGGAGAAGAAGGCCGGCATCGTCTTCTCCGGCACCTCCCCCGACGGCAAGCTCGTCGAGTACCTCGAATACCCGGCCGAGGTCCACCCGTACCTGGTCGGCACCCAGGCGCACCCCGAGCTGCGCTCCCGGCCCACCCGCCCGAACCCCCTCTTCACGGGACTGGTGAAGGCCGCCGTCGTCCATGCCACGGCCGACCGCGCGCCGGTGAGCGTCCCCTGAGCCGAGCGCCGACGGGCGGCCCGGCCGGTGCCGGTCAGGCCGCCCTGCCGTGCTCAGTGGGCGTTGGCGAACCGCTTGAAGGCGGCCCTGGTGCCGGAGCCGGCCTTGCCGTCGATGGGACCGGTGTAGCCGTACCCCTCCTTCAGGAGACGCTGGAGCGCCTTGATCGTGCCCTTGCCGACGACGCCGTCGATCGGGCCCGTGTAGCCCCAGTACTTCTTCAGGCAGCGCTGGAAGGCCTTCCAGCTGTTGGTGCCGAGCTTGCCGTCGACGGCGCCGGTGTAGTTCCAGTACGTCTTCAGCCAGCGCTGGACCTTCTTGGCCTGGGTGGCGTTCAGGCCGAGGTTGTCGACCGCCTGCGGGGTGACCGCCTCGCCGGCTGCCGCCGGGTGGGCCGCCGCGGGCGCGGCGAAGCTGGTCCCGGCGGCGGCGAGGCTGCCCGCTGCCAGCGCCACCGTGGTCGTGGCGGCGAGGAGCGTCCTGGTGAAGATGTTCGTCCGCATGTGTTTCCCCCTGGTTGACGAGTGCCTCTCGGCACGGCCCACAAGCTACGTTCCGTGGGTTCGCCACGTCGCCAACCAAGGAGTTGATCCCCGGCTCCACCGGCCGCGGTAGCACCGGGCCGGGCTACAACCTCCGCGGTAGGACCGAGGGGGCGCGCCGCTCGCGGTCCGCGGTCAGCCCCTGCCTCCGCTGAGGTTCCCCCAGCGGGGTCCGATCTGCTTCCACTCCGCGTCCCACTCGGCCATGCGCCGCCGGATGAGCCGGCCGCGGACCAGCCGTCCCGCGCCCCAGACCAGCGCGCCGGCGGCCGGGGCGACGAGGGCGCCGGTCAGGGCCGACTGGAGGTCGGCCGCCGTTCCGCTGACGGGGGCGGGCACGACCCGGTCCGCCTGGTTCGTCCACACCGTCACCCGGCTGCCGGCGGTGGCGCCCGGATAGACCTTCGCCCGGTCGGTGTGCACCGAGCCGTCCGCGTCCGTCCAGCGCACCGCGGCCCACACCCGCCCGTCGTCGTAGCCGCCGCCTGCGGGCGGGGTGCGCGCGCTGTCGTCGGTGAGCACGGCGGACACGGGGTGCACCTGGGCCAGCCGCGCCGCGAACGACTCCTGCGAGATGTGGGCCGCCAGCAGGCCCGCGAAGGCGGCGACGGCCAGGGCCAGCGCCCAGGTGGCGAGGACGATCCAGGCCTCGATCACATCGCTGTGCCGCCTGAGCGGGTTGCGCCGCCACCGCCACAGCCGCACCCGGGTGACCGTCGTGGGAGGTGTCCGCGTCATCGTCACCGCCTCCTCTCGCGCGCCGGCGGCCCGAGCCCGGGGCGGCCCCCCGCCGTGTGCCGGACCCGGTCTCCGAGCGAGCGTCACCCCACCATCGTGCACCTCTCTTCGCCCGTCGTCCGCCGCAGGCTAGGAAGGAATCAGCGGAAGGTCGTCGGTGTAGGCGTTCACCGGCTGGGCGACGGGTGTGGCGTCCCGGACGTCGAGGGCGGCCTCCGCGGTGCGCGTGCCCAGGGTGCCCCGCGGGTGCCAGGTGCCGGTCACGGCCAGCCAGGTGTCGGCGGGCGGCGCCTCGGTGCCGTACATGCGTACCTTGACCGTCTGTGAGTCCGCCGCGCAGCAGGTGAAGATGATGCGGGTCAGGTACCAGCCGTCGGCGCCGGCCGGGGTGACGAAGCCCGTCAGCCGGACGGTACGGCCGGTGATGGCGCGGCTGGGGTCCTGTTGGACGCGCTTGGTGAAGTCGGTGAGGGTCAGCGGCAGGGGCGAGGTCGCGGGCAGGGGGTCGAACCTCTTCTTCTGCACGGCGACGGGCTTGGCGTTCGCGCGGGCCGCGGTGTACGCGCCGAGCGCGGGCGGGGCGTAGAAGAGCAGGCTGAGCGCGGGGAGGAAGAGCAGCCAGGCGACGCGTGGGGTGCCGGTGTGGTCGTGGCCATGGGCGTGCCCGGGGCCGTGGCCCGGGACGTCACCGTGGTCGTCGCCGTGCGCGTGCTCGTGGCCGGTGTCCGTGGCCGGGTGCTGTCGGTCCCGGGTGACCGCTCCCGCCAGGCCGAGCAGGAGCAGGGTCGCCCCGGAGACGATCAGCGGCGGGCGCAGTCCTGCCTTGACGTAGCGCAGGTAGGTGTCGGTGAAAAGGGCCACGTGCAGCAGTCCGATGCCGGTCAGGGTCAGGAGCAGGGTCTGGACAGGGCGTTTCACAGCAGCGCGCCTCCGATCAGGACGCTCGCGGCGACCGCCACCACCGTGGTGGCCGTGGAGAACCGCCAGGCGAAGGCACGGCCGAAGGTGCCGGCCTGCAGGGCGATGAGCTTCAGGTCGACCATCGGCCCGACCACCAGGAACGCCAGCCGGGCGGTCGGCGAGAAGCCGGTGAGGGAGGCCGCGACGAACGCGTCCGCCTCCGAGCAGACGGCGAGCAGCACGGCGAGGGCCGCCAGGAAGAGCACCGACAGCCAGGGCGAGCCGGAGAAGGCGTCGAGGACGGAACCCGGCACGGTGACGTTGAAGGTGGCGGCGGCCATGGCGCCGAGCACGAGGAAGCCGCCGGCGTGCAGGAAGTCGTGCTGGAAGCCGAGCCGGAACTCGGTCCAGCGGCTGTGGCCGTGCCGGTGCCCGGTGTGCCGGTGGCGCAGCAGGGGGCGCAGCCACTCCTCCTTGCCGAGCCAGAGCCACAGCCAGCCCATCACGGCCGCGGTGGCGAGGGAGGCGAGCAGCCGGGCGGCGACCATCGCGGGGTTGCCCGGGAAGGCGACGGCGGTGGCCGTGAGCACGACGGGGTTGATCGCCGGTGCGGAGAGCAGGAAGGCGAAGGCGGCGGCCGGTGTCACGCCCCGGCGGATCAGGCTGCTCGCGACGGGGACGGAGGCGCACTCGCAGCCGGGCAGGACCGCGCCGGCGACGCCGGCGACCGGCACGGCGAGGGCCGGTCGCTTCGGCAGCACCCGGGTGAAGAGGTCGGCCGGCACGAACGCGTTGATGGCGCCGGACAGGGCGGTGCCGAGGAGCAGGAAGGGGAGCGCCTGGACGGTGATGGCCAGGCAGACGGTGCGCCAGGCCTGGACGGCGGGATGGTTCAGCCACTGGGTGCCGGCCAGGAGGAGCACGGTCGTGGCACCGGCCGTGAGCGCGAGGGCTGTGCCGAGCGGCCACGGCCGGATGCGGCGCACGGGCGGCCCGACGGGTACGGCGGCCACGCCCTCCACCACACCAACCAATTCATCCGATTTTTTCATAATCACTCCGGATGTCGGTTTCGAGCCGACGATAGGCGAGGAGGACGGCCCGGCCGCGCGTACACGCCGCCGCGGAGCGACCCGAACGGAACAATGCGCCCCATCGGTGGCTCTTCTCACAATCCGGGTCGAACAGGGGTCTGAGGTGACGGGCGCCACGTCGCCGGGCGCACATCTTGTCTACGTTCATGACCCATGCCCTCCCGCCCCTTCCGCACCGCGCGGACCAAGGCCGGCGCCCTCACGGCCTCGGCAGCGGCCCTCCTCTCCGTCGGCCTCCTCGACCCGGCCACGGCGACTGCCGCCACCACCGCACCCTCCGGGCACGCCCCGGCGCACGCCACGGCCGCCGTGCTCGACCTGGACGGCACCGGCCGCACCCCCGAGATCCACGGCCAGGACAGGGCGTACGACACGGCCAGCATCGTCAAGGTCGACATCCTCGCGGCGCTGCTGCTCCAGGCGCAGGACCAGGGACGGCACCTCACCGCACGGGAGCGGAAACTCGCCGAGCCGATGATCCGGCGCAGCGACAACGCGGCGGCCAACACGCTGTGGCGGCAGATCGGCCGGGCCTCCGGGCTGGCGGCGGCCAACAAGCGGCTGGGACTGACGGCGACGACGGGCGGGCCCGGCGCGAAGTGGGGGCTGACCCGGACGACCGCGAGTGACCAGATACGGCTGCTGCGGGCCGTGTTCGACTCCGGCGGCACGGCGCGCGCGGGATCCGGCGGGCTCGACGCGGAGTCCCGCGCCTACGTCCGGACCCTGATGAGTCACGTCGTACCCGAGCAGACCTGGGGCGTCTCCGCGGCCGGCGGTCCGGGCTCCCGGCGGGCGCTGAAGAACGGCTGGCTGCAGCGCAGCACCACGGACCTCTGGGACGTCAACAGCGTCGGCCAGGTCACGATCAAGGGGCACCGGTATCTCGTCGCGGTCCTGTCGGACGGCAGCGCGTCCATGAGCGACGGGGTGTCCCTGGTGGAGCGGACGGCACGTGCGGCCATGGCGTGAGAGCGCGCCGCCCGACACGCCGCACCCCAGTGGTTCAAACCAATCTCCGACCGCTGTGACACGCCTGTGACAGTCGGCGGACACCTCCATGAAGTACGGCGAGGAATCTGGTGGAACAAGGGCAAATCACCCTAAACGGACAGCCCCGATCCGTTCCGCCGGAGGAATCACCCATGAGCGCCACTCTCGCCGCGTCGCCCGCCGAAGCCCCCGCCCCCGCGCTGGCTCCGCGCGAGCGGGAGACGCTCCGGCACATCGCCGCCGGCCGCACCTATCTGCAGACCGCCCGCCACATGGGACTGTCCACCCACACCGTGGACGCCTACCTGCGCCGCATCCGGGCCAAGCTCAACATCACCAACACGGCCGAGCTGACCCGCGTGGCCATCGCCCTGGGCCTGTGACACCCCGGCGGCGCGGGCTTTTCACTCGCCGCCGAAGGGGCACGCGGTCGGGATACGACTCCCGACCAAAGGGGCGGTAGGACGATGACCGAGTACGAACGATCCCGGACCATGCCCGCACAGGCCGAGCACGTCTTCGACCAGGTGGCCAATGTCGCCCAGCTCGACGCCTGGCTCCCGGACGCCGTGCACGTGGACATCGAGGACCCGCCCGCCGTGACCGTGCACGAGGACCGCTCCGGCCAGGACATGCCCGCACTGCTGCGCTCGCAGCCGGACCAGATGCGCATGGAGTGGGGCACCCGCGAGCAGGGCAGCTACACCGGCTGGCTCCAGGTGGCGGGCATCGGTAGCGGCGCCAGCGAGGTGACCGTGCATCTGTCCTTCTTCGACGACAGCCACGACCCGGGCGAGCAGGCGGTGTACGACGCCCTGGACGGCAGCCTGCGGCGGCTGGAGGAGCAGGTGCGGTTGCGGGCCGACAACACGGGCGGCTGACCTGCTCGGTCACTATCCGGAGCCGAGCCGCTGGGTCGAGTAGGCGCACTCCGTGTAGAGGTAGCCGGGCCTGAGCCTGGCGGTGTCCGAGGCCGGGGTCGCGGTGCTGTCGCCGTTCGGCTTGTGCACGAAGTACGTGGTACCGACGGGGAGGCCGATGGTGCGCTGCGGGTAGTGCCTTCCGCTGTCGTTGCACGGCCTGAAGCCGGAGAACAGGGTGTCGGCGAGGGAGTACGCCTTGCAGCCGCCGCAGCCCTTGAGGGTGAAGCTGCCGGTGACCGGGCCGGTGTACAGGACGGTGATGTCGTCCGGGCTGTCGTTCTTGACCGTGACGGAGATGCTGCCGCCGGTGGCGGTGGTGGGCAGCTTACGGCCGGCCGCGGGCAGCGTCCGGGCGACTTCGGCGGCTATGGCGATCTTCTGGGCGCGGCCCCGGTTCTTGTGGTGCCGGTGGTCGGCGGCGAACTTCTCCATGGTCTCCTGCGCCGCGCCGAAGTCGCCGTCCCTGTACTGGTCGACTCCGCACGCGTACGCGCCCGCGTCGCCGCTCCGGCCGGCCCGGCTCGCGATCTTCGCCAGTCCGCCGTCCGCGTCACCGGCCGCACCGGACAGGTCGCCGATCCGGGTGCCGAGGGTGCGCAACCGCTCGACGGCGCCGCAGGGTTCGTCGCCGCCGACGGCCTTCTCCGCCTTCTTCACCGCGGAGTCGACGGCGGGCACCACCTCGGCCGCCGCCCCGGACCGGGGGAAGGTGTCCAGCAGATCGCCGAATCGGGTCACCCAGTCCGCCTCGCCGGCCGCCAGACGCTCGGCACCGCACTCGTACAGGGAGGTCGCGAGGCGCTCGTCGGGCCAGCGGGCCAGCGAGCCGAGCCGCTCTCTCGGCATGGTGCGGGGCACGGTGCGCAGGTACTTCAGCGGCTCTACGGCCTCGCAGTACTCCTGGTGGCCGTAGGCGGCGCCGACCGTCGTGTAATAGGTCCGCAGGCTGCCGGGGACCTTGCCGGCCGCGCGGGAGCCGGAGTGGTCCACGGCGATGTCGCGGTAGACCTCCAGGGCCGTGCGGTAGTCCGACACGGCGGCGGTGAACGCCTGCCGGCCGCTCTTGGCCACCAGGTCGTCGGCCCGTTCCAGGCGGCCGAGCAGCGCCTGCTCGACGGCTTCGTCCCGGGCGTCCTCGTACCAGAGGGCGCCGCCCGCCGGTACGGCGAGGAGCAGTACGCCCAGGAGCAGCGCCAGGGGCGTCCTCGGCGGCCGAACCGGCCGGGTGCGCAGTCCGGCGAACCCACCGTGGACGGCCGCCGCCGACAGGAGTACGGCATAGCCGGCGAGCGCGGCGCCCGGGACGCCGTCGGCGTCCGCGGGGAGCGCGAAGAGCAGGAGCGCGCCGGTCGCCGCCCAGCAGAGGGCCACCAGCAGACGGCGGCGCAGGAGCGCGTAGCCGAGTCCGAGACCGCTCAGGTTGAGCAGGGCGACCGCGGCGGCCCGCCAGGCGTCCGGCGGCACGGGCGGCGGGCTCGCCGGAAGAGGTGGCGGACTCGGCGGCATGGGCGGCAGCGGCGGTCCGCCGCCGAACCCCTGGCTCGGACCGCTCGGACCGTACGGACCTCCGGACATGATGACTCCCCCCGGGTCAACTGCCCGCATGTCTGCGGATCCGCAGTGTACGGGCGTGGGTGCGAACCCGACAGAGGACCGAAAACCCGCCCGTTCACACATAATCCTTATTTGCCCTATGCCCCATATGCCTGTTTATCCTGGGCGGCCTTGCCGGGGTCGTCCGAGCGGCCCGCGGGACCCGACGAGGATGGGGGCGAGGACGGCATGCGTGTCAGAGGCATCGGCCGTACCGACTGCGCCGACGCCGCCCGGGCGACCGTGGCCGCCGGACTGACCTGGCAGACCTGTACGACGCTGCTGCACACACCCGCGCCCTACGCCGGAGCCGTCGCGGCGCTGCTCATCGTCGGGACGACGGTGGTGCGCACCGTCTCCGCCGCCCTGCGGTACGGCGCGGGCTGCCTGCTCGGCGTCCTCGTCGCCGTACCCGGCGCCCTGTACGCCCGGCCCGGCATGGCGGGTCTGGCCCTGGTCGTCTTCGCCTCCGCGCTGCTGGCCCGGCGCGGGTTCCTCGGGCACCACGGCGTGCATGTGCCGACGACCGCGCTGATCACGTTCGCCCTGGTGCGGGGCCGCCACCCCGGTGAGCTGGCCTCCCATCTCGCGGAGATCGTGCTGGGCATCGCCTTCGGGCTGGCGTGCAGCGCGCTGCTGTTCCCCGCCGTGCGCGTGCGGTCCGCCGAGCGGGCGCTGGAGGAGCTGCGGGTGCTGGTCGCCCGGTATCTCGACGGTCTGGCCGACACGGTCGTCCGGCGCGAGCGGCCCCGGGAGGTGCTCGGGCCCGCCTGGGAGCAGGACCTCGACGCGGCTCTGGAGCGCGCCCGCACCTGTGTGGACGAGGCGCACGAGAGCCTGCGGTGGAACGTACGGCCGTGCGCCCGGCGCCGCCGCTGGCACCTGGACCGGCGGGTGCTGCGGACCCTGACCGACGTGGCGCGCGAACTGACCGTCACGGGCCGGCTCCTGGACGCGCACCCCCGTGCCGCCGGCCCCTCCGGGGCGGCCTTCGCCCAGCCGTACGCGCGGTTGCTGCGGACGACCGCCCTGTGCGCCTACTCCTGCCGGGGCGGCCGGCCGCACCCCGCCCTGCCCGCCGCCCGGCACGCCCTGACCCGGCTCGGCGCCGCCGGCTGCGATCCCCCGGCCGCCGACGCCGAGGCAGGCCGCCTGCTCCGCCCCCTGGAGTCGGCCCTGACCTGCCTGTCGGCCCCGGCACCCGCCCCGCCCGTCCGCACCCGCCGGGCACTCAGCCCGCTACAACCCTCCCAGCGACGATGACCTACCACCACACCGCTTCCCGGACCACCGCCCCGCACCCCACCACCCGCACCGGCGCCCGCCGGCCGGCCCGGACTCCGCTGAGCCGCCTCGCCTCCTCCCGTCCCCTGCTGATGGCGGCGCCCGTACTGCTGATGGCGGCCGTCGCCCTCACCGATCTGCTCACGCCCGACTGGCTGCACGTCTCCCCGGTCATGGTCGCCGTGCCCGTGCTGGCCTCGGTGCTGCTTCCCCTGTGGGCCACCGCGGCCCTGGGCTGCGCCGCGCCGGCCCTGACCGCCGTGCTCCAGGTGGACGCCGGACAGTGGGGGCATCCGGACTCGGACGTCGTGCTGTTCAGCCTGTTCGTGGTCGGGCTGACCTCACTCGCCGCCTGCACCCTGCGCCGGCGCCGGGAACGCCAGTTGCAGCAGGTGCGCACGGTCGCGGAGACGGCGCAGCGGGCGCTGATGCATCCCCTCCCGCACCGGCTCGGTTCGCTGGCGCTGCGTGGCGTGTATCTGCCGGCCGAGTCGGAGGCGCGGATCGGCGGCGACTTCTACGAGGCGCTGGAGACGCCGTACGGCACCCGGATCCTGGTCGGCGACGTCCGGGGCAAGGGGCTGCCGGCCGTCGGGGCCTCCGCCGCCCTGCTCGGCGCGTTCCGTGAACTGGCCTACCAGGAACCCTTGTTGACGAGGGTGGCCGAGCGGCTGGACGAGCGTGCCCGGCGGCAGATCGCGGCCGTGGACGGCATTCTGGACGGCGAACGGCCGGACGGCGGGGCGTCCGGATCGCTGTTCGCGGAACGCTTCGCGACCGCGCTCTTGGTGGAGTTCCCGCCCGGCGAGCCCGTGGCCCGCCTGGTGCACTGCGGGCACCCCGAGCCGTTCCTCGTGCGCGCCGGCGAGGTGGGCGGCCTGCTCCCCGATCGTCCCGGCGCCCCGCTCGGGCTCGGCGACCTGCTGGACACGGCACCGGCCGCGCAGACCGTGCCGTTCGGCCCGGGTGACCGTCTGCTGCTGTACACGGACGGGTTCATCGAGGCCCGGGACCGGCGGGGCCGGTTCCTCGATCTGACCACCCGTGTCGAGAGCCATGCCGGCCGGACCCTGGAGGCGATGGTGACCGGCCTGCGCCGGGACCTCGTCCGCCATGCCCACGGCGACCTGGGCGACGACGCGGCGCTGGTGGCGCTGGAGCGGCTGCCCGAGCGGCCGGGACCGCTGTGACCGACCGCGGTCCCGGTGTGCGACCGCCCCACATTTCGGCCCCTTTTCCCCGTCCGCGGTCCGGCCGGGCACGATGTCGCCGATGATGGGCGGAACAGAGCCGGCGAGGGGAGGGAGGCGGCCGTGGGCTGGACGACCGAGGAGTTCGGTGAGTCGCACGAGGGCATCGTGGGGGCCGTACTGGACGACGGAAGTGAGCCGAAGCCCGCGTACTTCGACATCGGCAGCGGCGCCGAGATGTACGAGACCAGCGAGTGGTGGGCGTACGACGGCAATCTGAGCCGGCCGAGGGCGGCGGCGGTACGGGCCTCGTGCAGCTGCGGCTGGCGCGGCCCGAGCACCCCCGTCCCGTGGGGCGAGCTGGACGAGGACGGCCTGGAGGAGCTGGACGTCTCGGGGCCGCGCCGGGACTGGAGCGAGCACATCGACACGGTCGAGCGGCAGACGGTGCCGCTGCCGGACGATCTGGCCCAGATGCTGAGCGACCTGGAGTGCAAGCTGCTCACGCTGGCCGAGGACGCGCCGGCCGCCGCCCTGCGGGCCGTCACCGCGCTGGACCGGCTGACCCGGCGCGCCGGCCGGGAGGCGGCCGGCGTGATCGAGGAGGACGGCGACCAGCGGTGGGAGGCCCTCGGCCGGGCGCTGGGCATCGGCGCGGACCGGGCCCAGTCCCTCGTCACCCGGTATCTGCTGCTCCGCTGAGCCCGGCCGTTTCAGCGGGCCGCCGCCAGCGCCAGCGCCCCGGCCGCCAGGGCCAGGAACAGGACCGGAAAACCCATCGTGCGGAACACCCGGGCCCGCACATGCGCGGCCACCGCACCGACGTAGAACAGCACCAGGCCGACACCGGCGGCGACGCCCAGGGGGCGTACGCCCACCAGCCCGAGCAGCAGTCCGGCCGCTCCGGCGGCCTTGAGCAGCGCCAGTGTGGGCAGCCGGCGGGGTGCCACGCCGACCGCGGCCGAGTTGGCGAGGACGAACGGTGTCTTGGCGAGGTCGGCCGCCGCGATGCCCGCGTTGGCCAGGACGGTGACAGAGGTGACGGTCACATAGGCGAGGTTCATGCTGCCCACGTTCCTCGGAGGGTCGCCGTGACGTCCAATACCAGCATCCATAACCTTCCGGAATGGATGTCGACTCCCGTCTCCTGCGTTCTTTCCTGGCCGTCGCCGAGGAGGGCAGCCTCGTCCGCGCCGCCGAGCGGGTGTTCGTGTCCCAGCCGGCGCTGACCAAGCAGATCCGGCAGTTGGAGAACCGGCTCGGGGTACGGCTCTTCGAGCGCTCGCGCGCCGGCATGGCGCTGACGGACGCCGGCCGGGAACTCGCCCGCCGCGTCCCGGCGGTGCTCGCGGCCTGGGACGACGCCCTGCGGGCCGCGCAGTCCGCCGGCCGGCGCACGGCCAGGGTGCTGCGCGTGGGGTTCGTGGCGAGCGCGGCGAACGAGGCGACGCCGGAGATCGTCGCCGAGTTCGCCCGGCGCCGGCCCGGGTGGCGTGCGGAACTGCGGCAGGCGTCCTGGACGAACCCGAGTGCGGGGCTGGCCGACGGCGAGGTGGACGTGGCACTGCTGCGGCTGCCGTTCCCGGGCCAGGAGGCGCTGCGGGTCGAGGTGCTGTTCAGCGAGGAGCGGTGCGTGGCCCTGGCGAGTACGCACCGGCTCGCGGAGCGGGCGGAGATCGACTTCCGGGAGCTGTGGGACGAGCCGTTCGTGGCCGCGCCGCCGGAGACCGGTGCCTGGCGCGACCACTGGCTGGCCGCCGATGAGCGCGAGGGCCGTCCGGTCCGCGTCGGTGCGGTGACCGAGCAGCCCGACGACTGGCTGAGCGCCATCGCCAACGGGTACGGCATCGCCCTCGCGCCCGAGTCCGCCGCGCGGTTCTACGCCCGCCCCGGTGTGGTCTACCGGCCGGTCAGGGGGGTGAGCCCCAGCCGGGTGGCCGTGGCCTGGTCACCGGCCGACGACCGGAATCCCGTCGTACGGGACTTCGTCCGCTGCTGCCTGGACCTGGCCCGCACCGACTGACCAAGCGAGCTGGTACGTACGGCGGTTGACGGCGGGCCGGGTCCGCGTGCCGTCGCCGCGGCGGGTGCCCTCTCAGGTGCGCGTGCTGCCGCTGGGCGCGACGGCACGGCCGGTCTGCGGGCTGATCATGCCCGCACACAGCCCGCGGCTCGTCAGCGCCTGGGCGATGCGCGGAACGGCGGCGAGGGTGTTGGCCGGCCATTCGTGCATGAGGATGATCTGGCCGTTGGCCAGCCGGGAGACGGCCTGCACGATCGCGTCGGTACTCGCGCCGTTCCAGTCCTGCGAGTCGACGTTCCAGAGGATCTGGGTCAGGCCGTACTTGGCCGCCACCGCCTGGACCGTGGCGTTGGTCTCGCCGTACGGCGGCCGGAACAGCTTCGGCGTGCCGCCGCCGGCCGCGGCGATCGCCTGCTGGGTGCGGGAGACCTCGGAGTCGGTCTGCGGGCCGCTCAGCTGGGTCAGATGCGGGTGGGTGTAGCTGTGGTTGCCGATCCACATCCCGGCGTTGGCCTCGGCCCGTACCTGAGCCGGGTAGGCGGCCGCGTACTGGCCCTCGTTGAACATCGTGGCCCGCAGGCCGTTCTGCTTCAGGGCGTTGAGCAGGGCCGGGGTGTGGTCGTTGGACGGGCCGTCGTCGAAGGTGAGCCCGACGTACCCGGTGCACGCGGCGGCGTGGGACGCGGGCGCGCCGAGGGTGAGTGTGCTGGTCACGGCCAGGGCGGCGACGGCCGTCGTGACGGCGAGGGAGCGTAACGACGGGCGCGGTCCGATGCGCATGGGGAATCAGCTCTTCTCGGATAGGGGGTGTCGGGGGGGCAGGGTCAGCCCGTGCCGCAGCTGACGGTGGGCCAGGTCCAGGTGCCGTTGGACTGGAGGGTGACGCCCCAGGTGTTCCCGTTGCCGTTGGGCTTGGCGACGAGCGTCTGGGCGCTCGGATAGCTCGCGGTCACGTTCCAGGTGGACAGCACCTTCTCCGGCGCCGGCACGTTCATCGTCACCGTCCAGTCGCTGGAGCCGCTGACCGACACATTGAGGTTGTACCGATCGCTCCACTGCTGGCCCGCCGACAGCGTGGCCGTGCATCCGCTCCCGCCGCCTCCACCGCCGGAACCGCTGTCGCCCACGGTGATGGCCGAGTTCCCGCTGCTCTGGTAGCCCTCGGTCGCGAGGATCATGTAGTTGAAGGAGCCCAGGTTCATGCCGGCGCGGGCCCAGGCGTCGAAGTGGTTGCCGGTGGTGATGGTGCCGCCCGTCCGCTTGGTCTGCCGCACGCTCCAGTACTGGTTGAAGGTGCGTGTGCCCTCGATGGAGGGGGCGTTGACCCGGGTCGTCTGATAGATGTCGTAGGTGCCGCCGTCACTGGTGACGGTGCCCTTGTACGTCCCGGTGGGGCGGTAGGTGCCCCAGTTGTCGACGACGTAGTACTCCACGAGCGGGTTGGTCGTCCAGCCGTAGAGGGCGAGGTAGGCGTTGCCGGACGGGTTGAAGCTGCCCGAGTAGGTGACGCTGCGGCGCCCGCCGGTGCTCCAGCCCTTGCCGCCGACGAAGTTGCCGCTGTTGCTCCACTGGGTGCTGTAACTCCCGCCGGCCCCCAGGTTCATGGAGACCGCGCCGCCGCCGTCGGTCCAGAAGGAGTAGTAGTAGCCGTTGTCGGTGCCGGTCCTGCTGGTGGTGAGCACCGTGTCGGCCCGCGCCACGGCGGGCAGGAGCAGCGCTCCCAACGCCACCAGCACCAGGACGTACATACGTCTGAACCGCTGCATGGTTCCTCCTTGTGCGTCCGCTGACGCCGATGAGTGTTGAAGCGGCTCCCGGCACTGTCAACAGTTTCGGTCGAAATTTCGAAACATTCGTCTATAGGCAAGGGCGCTGGTCTGGGAATTCCCCACCTTGGAGGAGGGATCGGGAAAGGGCTGACGAGCCGGATGCTCGATGTCATCGAATGTTTCGGAAAAGCGTGCTCCCTCCCCTGTCCGGCGCAATGACGGTGCGCCGGAGGGGCGGGCGGGCGTGACGGGTGTGACCGTGAAGGGGAGGGAACCGCGATCACGAGTGGCGAGGAGAGGGCATGGCGAACGGAGTCGGCGAGGGCTGTGCGCAGCTGAGTGCCGTGGCGGACGCCGTGCTGTACGAGGGCTACCTGCTCTACCCCTATCGCCGCTCCTCCGCGAAGAACCGGGTGCGCTGGCAGTTCGGGGTGCTGCTGCCCCGCGACTGGGTGGAGCGGGACGGACCGGTCACACCGGGGATCTCCGGCTCCGCCGACTCCTGGTACCAGCAGACCGAGTGCCTGCTGCGGGTCCCGCGCGAGGACGCGGCCGTACGGGTGCGGGTGCGGTATCTCCAGCTCCAGCACAAGCAGGTGGAGGCGGCCGACGGGGACGGGCGGCATCGGCCGGTCGAGTCGTTGCGGACGGCCGACGGGGTGACCCACCTGTCGTTCGAGGAGGCGGTGCCCCGGGAGACCGAGCTGGTGCTGCCCCTGGCGGAGCTGCTGCGGGGCGGCCGGACCGCCGCCGTGGGAGCGCCGGCCGGTGCGGAGCACGAGCCGTTGCCCTCGGGGGCCGGGCGTACGGTGCGGCGGCGCCGGGAGGTGCCGGCCGAGACCACGGTGGTGGCCGAGCCGCTCGGGCCGGAGCTGTACCGGCTGCGGGTGCGCACCGAGAACGCCGCGACGGCGGCCGACCCGCAGGCCCCGCGGGGTGCGGTGCTGGATCGAGCGCTGCTCGCCACGCACACGCTCCTCGCCGGCGACGGAGTGGAGTTCGTGTCGCTGATCGATCCGCCCGCCGCGCTCGCGGAGCATGCGCGGAACTGCCGTAACGCGTTCACGTTTCCCGTGCTCGGCGGGGCACCGCCCGAGGCCGCGGACGGCGACGGGGCGACGAGCACGCTCCTGCTCTCCGCGCCGATCATCCTCCCGGACCGTCCGCAGGTGGCGCCGGAGAGCCCGGGCGACCTGCACGACGCGGCGGAGATCGACGAGATCCTCACGCTGCGCACGATGCTGCTGACCGACGAGGAGAAGGCGGAGGCGCGGGCCACCGATCCGCGGGCCGCGCGGATCCTCGACCGGGTGGACACCATGCCCCGGGAGGTCCTCGCCCGGCTGCACGGAGCCATCCGGTCCCTGAACCCCGCACCGGCTCCCGCCGCCGGGCGGCCCGCCTGGTGGCAGGAGGGCGGGGACGACGGGCTGTCCCCGGCGACGGACACGGTACTGGTGGGCGGGGTGCCCGTGGGCGGCGGCAGCCGGGTGCGGCTGTGTCCGCGCGGCCGGGGTGCCGACGCCCAGGACATGTTCCTCGCCGGGCGGACCGCCCGGGTCGCCGGGGTCTTCCACGACGTGGACGGCGGTGTCCGCCTGGCCGTCACCGTGGACGACGATCCCGCCGCCGAACTGCACGGCTGGTACGGCCGGTTCCACTACTTCCGGCCCGACGAGATCGAGCCGCTCGGCAGCGCGGACGCACCGGGTCCGGTCCCGCGCAGCGCGGACGCACCGGGCCCCGTCCCGCCGGCCCGGCCGCAGGCCCCGCGTCCCGCGCGGCCGGCCGACCGCCCGGAAAGGGGACGGTCCGATGCACATGCCTGAGGCGCCCGCGCACGACCGGCGGACGGTCGCCCCGACCCTCGCGGCTCCGTCGGCCGCGGCCCAGGAACGATTCCGCAACCGGCAGCAACGGAGGCCGCAGACATGACCACACAGAGCGGTAGCACCGAAGTCCGCGGCGAGCCCGGCGGGGCCGAGGCGCGCGGTGGCTTCGACGAGATCACCATCCTCTGGATCTCGGAGGGCATGAGCTGCGACGGCGACACGGTGTCGCTGACCGCCGCGGGCCAGCCGTCCATCGAGGACGTGGTGCTCGGGCTCATCCCGGGCCTGCCCAAGGTGAACCTCGTCAACAAGGTCCTCTCCCCGAGCCTGGGCGGCGAGGACTTCCTCGCCCCCTACCGGGCGGCGGCCCGCGGAGACCTGGAGCCGTTCATCCTCGTCATCGAGGGCTCGGTCCCGAACCAGAACATCATCGAGGGCGACGGTTACTGGACCTCGTTCGGCAACGACCCGGACACCGGTGAGCCGCAGACGCTGAACGAGTGGATCGACCAACTGGCGCCCAGGGCCTGGGCGGTGGTCGCCGCCGGTACCTGTGCGACGTTCGGCGGCATCCACGCGATGGCCGGCAACCCGACCGGCTGCATGGGCCTCGCGGACTACCTGGGCTGGGACTTCAAGGCGCGGTCGGGGCTGCCGGTCGTCAACGTGCCCGGCTGTCCGATCCAGCCGGAGAACTTCATGGAGACCCTGATCTGGGTGCTCCAGCACGCGGCCGGTGCCGCTCCCGCGCCGCCGCTCGACCACATGCTGCGTCCGCAGTGGCTGTTCGGGAAGACCGTCCACGAGGGCTGCGACCGGGCCGCGTACTACGAGCAGGCCGACTTCTCGATGGACTACAACTCCCCCAAGTGCCAGGTGAAGGTCGGCTGCTGGGGCCCGGTCGTCAACTGCAACGTGCCCAAGCGCGGCTGGATGGCCGGCATCGGCGGCTGCCCGAACGTCGGCGGCATCTGCATCGGCTGCACGATGCCGAGCTTCCCGGACGCCTTCATGCCGTTCATGGACGAACCCCCGGGCGGCACGCTGTCGACCCTGCTCGTCAAGCCGTACGGAGCCGTCGTCCGCCGGCTGCGCGGTCTGACCAACGACGTGGTCAACCACGAGCCCAAGTGGCGCCACAACAAGCGCAAGCTCACCAGCGGTTACGACCCGCACTGGCGCGCGGGCGCGAGTCACCGCTGACCGCGTCCGACCCGCGTCCCGCCATCCATCCGCCCAACCCGAACAGCGAGGGGCAGCACCGCAGATGACGACCACCGAGTCCCGGCAAAAGGGACGCAAATCCGCCCAGATCGTGGACATGTCGTGGGATCCGATCACCCGGATCATCGGCAACCTGGGGATCTACACGAAGATCGACTTCGCCAACCAGGAAGTCGTGGAGTGCCACAGCACCTCGTCGCTGTTCCGCGGCTATTCGGTGTTCATGAAGGGCAAGGACCCGCGGGACGCCGGGTTCATCACCTCGCGGATCTGCGGCATCTGCGGCGACAACCACACCACCTGCTCCAACTACGCCCAGCAGATGGCCTACGGCGTCAAACCGCCGAAGCTGGCCGAGCACATCACCAACCTCGGCGAGGCGGCGGAGTACATCTTCGACCACACGATCTTCCAGGACAACCTGGTCTTCGTGGACTTCTGCGAGGCAATGGTCAAGGCCACCAACCCCGGCGTCCTGGCCCGCGCCGAGCGCACCGACGCACCGCGCGGCGACGTCCACGGCTACCGGACCATCGCCGACATCATGAAGGCGTTCAACCCCTTCGAGGGCGAGGTCTACAAGGAGGCGCTGAAGGTCAGCCGGATCACCCGGGAGATGTTCTGCCTGATGGAGGGGCGGCACGTGCACCCCTCCACGATGTATCCGGGCGGGGTCGGCACGATGCCGCAGCCGAACACCTTCACCGACTACCTCAGCCGCCTCATGCGCGTCATCGACTTCATCAAGAAGGCGGTGGCGATGAACGACGACGTCTTCGACTTCTTCTACGAGGCCCTGCCGGGCTACGAGGAGGTCGGCAGGCGCCGCATCCTGCTGGGGTGCTGGGGCGCCTTCCAGGACCCGGACGTGGTCGACTACCGCTACGCGACGATGAACGAGTGGGGCCGGGCGATGTACGTCACCCCGGGCGTCATCGTGGACGGCGAGCTGCTCACCAACAACCTGATCGACATCAACCTCGGGCTGCGCATCATGCTGGGCAGCTCCTTCTACGAGGACTGGGTGAACGAGGAGCCGTTCGTCACCCACGACCCGCTCGGCAACCCCGTCGACATGCGCCACCCGTGGAACCAGACCACGGTCCCGGTGCCGCAGAAGCGGGACTTCGAGGGCAACTACAGCTGGGTGATGAGCCCCCGCTGGTACCACCCGCAGACCGGCGAGCACCTCGCCCTGGACACCGGCGGCGGCCCCCTCGCCCGGCTCTGGTCGACCGCCCTGAGCGGCCTGGTGGACACGCCGTACGTCAAGGCGACCGGCGGCGCCATCCGCATCACCCTGCCCAAGGGCGAGAAGCTGCCGGAGACGACCCTGGAGTGGCGCATCCCGAAGTGGAGCAACACCCTCGAACGGGACCGCGCCCGGCCCTACTTCATCGCCTACGCCGCCGCCATGGCCCTGCACTTCCTGGAGGAGGCGATGGGGATGCTCAGGAACGGCGACACCAAGGTGTACGAGAACTTCGAGGTGCCGGACGAGGCGATCGGCTGCGGCTTCCACGAGGCGGTGCGCGGTGTCCTGTCCCACCATCTGGTGATCCGGGACAAGAAGATCGCCAACTACCACCCGTACCCGCCGACCCCGTGGAACGCCAGCCCGCGCGATGTCCACGGCACCCCGGGCCCCTACGAGGACGCCGTGCAGGGGCAGCCGATCTTCGAGGAGAACGGGCCCGACGACTTCAAGGGGGTCGACATCATGCGCACCGTCCGCAGCTTCGACCCCTGTCTGCCGTGCGGTGTGCACATGTACATGGGCAAGGGCAAGACGCTGACCACCGTGCACTCGCCGACGTACGGAGCCGGTCATGGCTGAGGCCTCCGTGCGGCTCCCGGACCCGGTGGTCGAGGCGCGGCTCGCCCGTCTGGACGACGTGCTGGCCGGGCTGGAGGCCACGCCGGGCCCGGCACTGGAGGCGGTCCGGCTGCTGACCGAGGTCTACGGCGAGGCCCTCGCCCGCGTGCTCGACCACGCGGAGGAGCCGCTGCGCGAGCGGCTCGCCGACGACGAGCTGCTGGGGCATCTGCTGGTCCTGCACCGGATCCACCCCGAGCCCCCCGAGCGCCGGGCCGCGCGCGCGGTCGAGAAGCTGCGGCCGGCGGTGCGCGAGCGCGGCGGTGACCTGGAGTGGGCCGGGATCGACGGGCAGGTGGCGCGGGTGCGGCTGAGCACCGGCGGCGGCTGCGGTTCCGGCTGCGGCGGCGGGTCCGGCGAGGTCGTCGAAGCCGTACGGGCGGCCGTCCTCGCCGTGGCGCCGGAGCTGGAGTCGGTCGAGGCGGTCGAGGCGGCCCGCGCGGCGGCCCCCGCGTTCGTACCGCTGAACTCGATCAAGCGCCGGGCCGTGCCCCAGGAGGCGCGGTGACCCTGGACGGAGCACTCGCCCGGGTGATCCGCTCCGCCGCCGCCGACCGCGCGGCGAGGGCCGAGGCCGAGGTCTGCGAGCTGTGCGCCGCCCGCGTGCCCGTGGACCACCCCCATCTGTACGACACCGGTGCCGCCGAGGTGCGGTGCGTGTGCCGCCCCTGCTCGGTGCTGTTCGCCGACGACGGCGCGGGCGAGGGCCGCTACCGGCTGGTGCCCCGGCGCCGGCTGCGCCTGCCGCCGGTGGACACGGGGGTGCTGGGTGTCCCGGTGGGGCTGGTGTTCTTCGTGCCGCGCTCCGACGGCACGGTCACCGCGCAGGGACCGAGCCCGGCCGGGGCCATGCGCTGGGAGGTGGACGCGGCGGCCTGGCGGCGGCTGGCCGCCGGCGTCCCGCAGGTCGCCGCCATGACACACGATGTGGAGGCGCTGCTGGTGAACACCGTGCGCGGCCTCCACGAACACTGGATCGTGCCGGTCGACGACTGCTACCGGATGATCGCCCTGGTCCGCCGCGAGTGGCGGGGCCTGTCCGGTGGCGGCCGGGTCTGGTCGGCCGTAGAACAGTTTTTCAGGGAGCTGACCGAGCGGTCGTGACTGACCCGGAAGGAGATCGGACATGGGGACCATCCGAGTGGGCCGCCCCCAGGCCAAGCCCGACACGCCCAGCCATGTGCGCGGACTGCACCAGGGCAACAAGGGCCCCTACAAGCACCAGCCCGGACACCACAAGGACGGCAGCTCCGACGCGCGCCGCTCCACCGGTATCCACTGGAAGCGGCATGACGCCCTGGTGAAGGACATGCCGAACATCTCGCCGGGATGAGAGAGCAGGAAGTGACGCCATGAACGTGAGCGTGAACGTGGGCATGAGGAGAAGAAGGACCGCGCGGCCGGGAGTCTCGGGACGGCAGCTGCTCGTGGCCCAGGCCGCGGTGGTCGGCAGCCTCGTCGCGGCCCTGTTCGTCAAGGAGTTCCCGGGCATCGTCCGCGAGCTGCGCATCTACCGGATGACCGGGGGCCTGCGCGCGAACCGCCGGTATCCGTGAGCCCGGCGTGCACGAGCTGTCGATCGCGACCGCGATCGTGGAGCGGGCCGGGGAGATCGCCCGGGCGGACGGCGCCGACCGGGTCGCGGCGGTGACCGTACGGGTCGGGGAGCTGGCGGGTGTGGTGCCGGACGCGCTGCACTTCGCCTTCGAGGTGGCCCGCGACGGTACGGCCCTCGCGGCGGCCCGGCTCCGGGTCGAGCGGGTGCCCGCCCAGGCGTGGTGCGGGGAGTGCGCCGAGGAGTTCGCGGTCGGCATGCCGCCGTTCTTCTGGTGCCCGCGCTGTGACCGGCCGTCGCAGGAGCTGCGCAGCGGACGCGAACTGGAGATCACCGGCGTCGAGACGTGATGCGCATGGACCGCGTGACCGGCCCTGGACCGGTCACGCGGTGCATGCGATCAGCAGATGCGCGGCAGTTGCTCCCCCAGCGGCAGGTCGAGCACCCGGGTGCCGCCGAGGCCGGTGGCGACGACCACCATGCCCGGATGGTCCGCCACGCACTCCCCGATGCGGGCGGCGCCGGTGCCTTGCGGGTGCGCGCGCATCGCCGTGAGGACGGCCTCGGCGTGCTGCGGGGGCACGAACGCGACGAGCCGGCCCTCGTTCGCGACGTACAGCGGGTCCAGGCCGAGGAAGCCGCAGGCGTTCGCGACCTCGTCCGGGACCGGGACGGCGCGCTCGCGCAGCCGTACGCCGGTGCCGGAGGCGCGGGCGATCTCGTTCAGGGACGCGCCGAGCCCGCCCCGGGTGGGGTCGCGCAGCACATGGATGTCCGGGGTGACCGCGAGCATGGCCGCCACCAGGTCCGCGAGGGGCGCGGTGTCGGAGGTGATCTCGACGCCGAACTCCAGGCCCTCCCGCACGCTCATGACGGCGACCCCGTGCCGGCCGATCGGCCCGCTGACGAGGACGGCGTCGCCTGGCCGGGCGCGCTGCGGGCGGATGTCGACTCCGTCGGGGACGAGGCCGACGCCGGCGGTGGTGACGTAGACGCCGTCGCCGTGCCCGGACTCGACCACCTTGGTGTCGCCGGTGGCCACGGTGACCCCGGCCGCCTCGGCCGCCGCGCCGACGGCGCGCGCCACGCGTTCCACGACGGCGAGTTCGACGCCCTCCTCCAGGATGAAGGCGGTGGACAGGAAGGCGGGCCGGGCGCCGCTCATCGCGAGGTCGTTGACGGTGCCGTTGACCGCGAGGTCGCCGAGGCTGCCGCCGGGGAAGAACAGCGGGCGTACGACGTAGGAGTCGGTGGAGAAGGCGAGCCGGGCGCCGCCGAGGTCGAGGACGGCGGAGTCGGTGAGCGCGGCCAGGGTGGGGTTGCCGTAGGCGGGGGCGAAGACCTGCTCGATCAGCTCCGCCGAGAGGGCGCCGCCTCCCCCGTGGCCCATGACGACGACGGGCTGGTCGCGCAGGGTTGCGGGGCAGGTCCAGTTCGCGGGGTCGACCGGGGCCGCATCGGTGGTGACGAGGTCAGCCAACGGGGTTCATCTCCTCCTGCGGGATGCGGGATCCCTGGTCTGCCGGGGTGTTCATCCGGCGGTACAGGTAGTAGGCGGCGCAGGCGCCCTCGCTGGAGACCATGGTGGCGCCGAGCGGGGTGCGCGGGGTGCAGGCCGTGCCGAAGGCCGCGCACTCGACGGGTTTGATCAGCCCCTGCAGGACTTCGCCGGCGCGGCACACGGCGGGTTCCTCGGTGCGGATGCCGGTGACGTCGAAGCGGTGCTCGGCGTCGTACGCGCGGAAGGCGTCGCTGAGCCGCCAGCCGCTGTCCGGGATGCGGCCGATGCCCCGCCAGTTGCGGTCGGTGACCTCGAAGACCTCCTCGATCATCCGGACGGCGGCCGGGTTGCCCTGGTCGCGTACGGCGCGGGGGTAGGCGTTCTCCACCCGGTGCTCGCCGCGCTCCAGCTGGTGGACGGCGCGGCGGATGCCTTCGAGGATGTCGAGCGGCTCGAAGCCGGTGACGACGATCGGGACGCGGTGCTTGTCGGCGAGGTCCGGGTACTCGGCGGTGCCCATCACGCTGCACACGTGCCCGGCGGCGAGGAAGCCCTGCACCCGGCAGTCGGGGGCGGTCATGATGGCCTCGATGGCCGGCGGGACCCGGACGTGGGACACCAGCAGGCTGAAGTTGGCCAGGCCCAGGCGGCGGGCCTGGTGGACGGCCATGGCGTTGGCGGGGGCGGTCGTCTCGAAGCCGATGGCGAAGAACACGACCTGCCGGTCGGGGTGTGCGCGGGCGAGGTCCACGGCGTCCAGCGGCGAGTAGACGACCCGTACGTCACCGCCCTCGCTCTTGACCCGGAACAGGTCCCGGCCGGTGCCGGGCACGCGCAGCATGTCCCCGAAGGAGCAGAAGATCACCCCGGGGCGGGCGGCGATCTCCAGGGCCTTGTCGATGACGTCGAGGGGTGTCACGCACACCGGGCAGCCCGGGCCGTGGATCAACTCGACCTCTTCCGGGAGGAGTTGGTCGATGCCGTGCCGGATGATGGAGTGGGTCTGGCCGCCGCAGACCTCCATCAGCGCCCAGGGCCGGGTGGCCGTGGCGCGGATCTCGTCCAGCAGCCGCCGGGCCAGATCGGGGTCGTTGAACTCGTCGATGTACTTCACCGGGCCTCGCTCCCGCTCTCCTGCCGTGCCGCCTGTTCCCAGGCGTCGCCGAACTCCTCCTCCAGCAGCCCCAGTTGCCCGAACAGCTCCAGCGACGCGCGGGCCGACTCCTCGTCCAGGCGTTGCAGCGCGAAGCCGACGTGGACGATGACGTACTCGCCCACCCGGACGTCGGGCAGGTACTCCAGGCAGGCCTGTTTGCGTACGCCGCCGAAGTCGATCAGGCCGGTGAGCGGGTCGGCTTGGTGGTCGATGGACACGACCTTGCCGGGCACTGCCAGACACATGGGTCACTCCGTCTCGTGGTGGACTGTGGTTCCCGCGACCATCAGCTGGCCGAGTGCCAGGCCGCCGTCGTTCGGGGGGACTTCGCCGTGCCGGAGGACCGTGAAGCCGGCGGTGGCGAGCAGTGCGGCGGCCTCCTCCTCCAGCAGGGCGTTGGCGAAGACACCGCCGGTGAGGGCGACGGCGGTGAGGCCGGTCTCCTCCCGCGCCCGGCAGCAGACGTGTGCCACGGCCCGGGCGACGCCCCGGTGGAAGCGGGCGGCCAGGACGGGTACGGGGGTGTGGCGGGCCTGGTCGTGCAGCAGTGCGCGGAGCAGGGGTGCCGGGTCGATGTCCCGTCCGCCGGGGGTGTACCCGAACGGGTACGCCACCTCGTCCGCGTCCCTCGCCTCCGTCGCCGCCGCCTCCAGCTCCAGCGCCGCCTGCGCCTCGTACCCGGCGCGGTGGCACAGCCCGACGAGGGACGACACCGCGTCGAAGAGCCGGCCCATGCTGGAGGTCTGCACGCAGGCCAACCGGCGCGTCAACTGTCGTCGCAGTACGGTGAGTTCGGTCTCGGTGCAGGCCTTGACGCTCGGCAGCTCCGGTCCCCACGGGAGCCCCGCCGCCCACAGCCGGGCCAGGGCCAGCCGGCAGGGGTTGGCGACGCCGGCGTCGCCGCCGGGCAGCGGGGCGGGGGTCAGGCGGGCGAGGCGCCGGTAGCCGGCGTAGTCGGCGAGCAGGATCTCGCCGCCCCAGACCGTGCCGTCGTCGCCGAATCCGGTGCCGTCGAAGGCGACGCCGATCACGGGCCGGCTGCCGTCGAGGCCGTGTTCGGCCATCGCGGCGGCGATGTGGGCGTGGTGGTGCTGGACCAGCACCGGTGCGGGTGCCCCGAGTCGGGCGGCTCTGCTGTGCGCCCGGCGCGTCGAGTGGTAGCCGGGGTGGCGGTCGGCGGCCACCAGCCGGGGGGTGACTCCGGTGAGGCGGGTGAGGTGCTGTTCGGCGCGGTCGGCGGCTTCGAGGGTGGCCAGGTCGCCCATGTCGCCGATGTGCGGCCCGAACCAGGCGTGGTCGGCCTCGCCGAGGCACAGGGCGTTCTTCAGGTCGCCGCCGGCGGCGAGCGTGGGGCGGACCGGGAGCGGGAGGCGCAGGGGGCGGGGGACGTAGCCGCGGGAGCGCCGCAGGACCTGTTCGGTGCCGTCGGGGCGGACGCGCAGCAGGGAGTCGTCGCACGGGCAGGCGATGGGCCGGTCGTGGCCGAGCCAGGCGTCGGCGAGTCCGGCCAGCCGGACGCGTGCCTCGGTGTCGTCGGTGACGATGGGCTCGCCGGAGCGGTTTCCGCTGGTCATGACCAGGAGCCGGAGGCCGGGCGGATCGCCGGGCAGCCCGAACAGCAGGGTGTGCACGGGGGTGTAGGGCAGCAGCACGCCGACGTGCGGGCTGCCCGGGCAGACCGGGTCGGCGAGGCGGAGGCCGTCCGTGCGCTCCCGTCTGCGCAGCAGGACGATGGGGCGCCGGGCGCTGGTGAGCGCGGCCCGTTCGGCGGCGGAGAGGTGTGCGATCCGCTCGGCCGTGGCGAGGTCGGCGCACATCACGGCGAAGGCCTTGCCGCCCCGCTCCTTGCGGCTGCGCAGCGTGGCGACGGCCCGGGCGTCGGTCGCGTCGCAGGCCAGGTGGTAGCCGCCGACGCCCTTGACGGCGACGATCCGCCCGGCGGTGAGCAGCGCGCGTGCCGTGGCGAGGGCCTCCGCGTCCCGGGCCGGGCGGACGCCGAGGCCCGCCGCGGGGGTCAGGGTGAGGCGCGGGCCGCAGTCGGGGCAGGCGACGGGCTGGGCGTGGAAGCGCCGGTCGGCCGGGTCGCCGTACTCGCGGGCGCAGGCGGGGCACATCGGGAAGCCGGCCATGGTGGTGGCCGGCCGGTCGTACGGCATCCCGGTGGCGATGGTGAAGCGGGGGCCGCAGTGGGTGCAGGTGACGAAGGGGTGGCGGTGCCGGCGGTCGCCGGGGTCGGCCAGTTCGCGCAGGCAGTCGGCGCAGGTGGCGGTGTCGGGCGGGAGGTGGGTGCGGCCCGGGGACCGCTCGGTGGGCCGGATGGTGAACGGGCCGGTGGCACCGGTGGCGGGGACGTCCTCGCAGCCGACGCCGGTCACGGTCGCCAGCGGGGGCGGCTGCTCGGTCAGCCGGTCGGCGAACCGGTCGACCTCGCCGGCGGGCCCCTCGACCTCGATGAGCACGCCGTCCGCGGTGTTGCTCACGAACCCGGCCAGCGCGTGCCCGGCGGCCAGGCGGTGCACATAGGGCCGGAAGCCGACGCCCTGCACCGTGCCGCGGACGGTGATCCGGCGGCGGACCGGGCCGGTGGCGGGCGCGGTCACGCGACGGGGGCGGACACGGGGTGGTCGTGGCTGTGCGGGCGCGGGCCGAGCGGCGGGCGGTGCGGCGAATCTCCGTCGCGGGCGGCGAGGACGCGGTCGAGGAGCGTGCCGACGCCGGTGCCGGTGCGGGCGCACGACCGTACGATCTCCACGCCCGGGTTGACCTGGTGCACGTTCTCGTGGAAGAGGCTCTCGTCGAAGCCGGCCGGCCCGGCGAGGTCGGTCTTGGTGATCACGACCAGATGGGCGGAGCCGAACGCGGTCGGGTACTTCAGCGGCTTGTCCTCGCCCTCGGTGACCGCCATCAGCACGATCCGCAGGGTCTCCCCGAGGTCGTACGCGGCCGGGCAGACCAGGTTGCCGACGTTCTCCACGAAGAGGACGGAGGTGTCCGGCGGCAGCCAGTCCTTGAGCCGGGTGCGGAGCTGACGGGCCTCCAGATGGCACAGTCCGTCGGTGAGCAGCTGCTGGACGGGCGCCCCGGACCGCGCCAGCCGGGCGGCGTCGTTCTCGGTGGCCAGGTCCGCGGTGAGCGCGGCCACCGGCACGCCCCGCTCGCCGGCGCGGGCCAGCACCCGGGCGAGGAGTTCGGTCTTGCCGCTGCCCGGGCTGGACAACAGGTTCACCAGGGTCACGCCCTGCCGGGCGAGGTCGTCGCGCAGGCTCGCGGCCAGGTCGTCGTTCTTCGCCAGGACGGCCTGTTTGACGTCGGACCGGCACATGGGCACTGCTCCTCGGATGCGGTGGCGGAGCCCGGGTCGCATCCCGTGCGGCCCGGGGTCTCACCGATCTTCGGCTCAGGCGGGCGCCGTTTTGGGCAGCGCAGCCGAGTGGGGTGCTCCGGATTCCATCGGGCGGCCCAACGGGGGCAGCGGCCCGGTGGGGTCGGCGAGCAGGGCGGGGACGAGCCGGTGCAGCGCGTCCACGGCCCGATCGACGGCGTCCCGCACGGGTGCGCTGAGTCCCGGCAGGAGGTCGTCGCCGCTCGGCAGTACGGCGGGTTCGCAGGCGAGGACGAGGACCCGGGGCAGCGGTTCGTCGCCCAGGTGCGTGGCCAGGGCCAGCACCTTCGCCGGGTCCATGCCGTGGGCTTCGGGCGGGACGGATCCGTCGGGGGGTTCGGCCTCGATCAGGGAGAGGGTGCCGGGGCGGTGCCCGCGCGGGGCCGCGTCGACCAGGACGGCGACGGGGTAGCCGGACAGCAGGTCGTAGGCGAGGTCCAGGCCGCGGATGCCGTAGTCGTGGACCCGTGCCCCGGGCGGCAGCGGGCGGTGTTCGAGGGCGCAGATCACCTCGGGGCCGAAGGAGTCGTCGGCGAGGAAGATGTTGCCGACGCCGGCCACCAGGAGCCGCGCCGTCACCGCACGTCTCCGGGGGCGAGGGGCCGCGGCGAGCCGCCCGGGGTCTTGCGGACGAAGGCCGAGCGCAGGGCGTGGTAGGGGGCTTCGGGGTCGAAGAAGAGGGCGTGCATGCGGGCCAGTTCGGCCTCGCGGTAGCGGGCGAGGGGTTTCTCCCGCTCGTCCGCCGCGCGGGCCGCCGCCTTGGCGGCGATCCGCCGGTCCAGGTCGGGGGCGGCGGCGAGTTCGGCGGCGAGCCGCGCCACCTCGGCGGGGAACTCCCGGGGTGCGGCCGGTACGAGCCGGTCCACGAGGCCGAGCCGCTCGGCGGTCGCGGCGCTGACCGGCAGCGCCTCGGTGGTGAGCCGGCCGGCCCGCTCCGGGCCGACGCGGCGCGGCAGGGTGTACGTCCAGAACTCGGAGCCGTACAGGCCCATGCGCCGGTAGTGCGGGTTGAGGACGACGCCCGTGCGGCACCACACCTGGTCGGCGGCGAGGGCGAGCATGGCACCGCCGGCCGCGGCGTTGCCGGCGAGCGCGGCCACCACCAGCCGGTCGGTGGTGCGCAGCACGGCCTCCACGAGGTCGTCGATGGCGTTGAGGTTGGCCCAGGACTCCTGGGCCGGGTCGGGGGCGGCTTCGACGACGTTCAGGTGGATGCCGTTGGAGAAGAAGTCGCGGGTTCCGCCGAGGACGAGGACGCGGGTGGGGCGGGTGAGCGCCTCCGTGTAGGCGGCGAGCAGTCTGCGGCACTGGTCGGTGCTCATCGCGCCGCCCGGGAAGGAGAAGCCGAGGAAGCCGACGTCGCCGTGCTGCCGGTAGCGGATGTCGGTCCAGGTGTGCCGGCCGGGCGGGAGTTCCAGCGGGGCGGGGTCCTCCGGGAGCGAGAGGCCTGGCTGGTACGCGGCGAGCACCGAGGCGGCCGGCCGGCGGAAGGGCGCCGGGTCGCCGGAGTTGCGGCGGGGGCGGAGTTCCGGGATCCAGACCGCGCCGTCCCGGGTGGCCCGGCAGACGGCGCCCGCGCGCTGGGCCAGCAGTGCGCCGGGGCGGCCGCGCAGCCGGTCCTCGGGATGGCCGCCGTGCAGGAACACCTCGTGACCGAGGAGTTCGTCCAGGACGCCCGGCTGCGAGTCGGCGCCGCGGAGCCTGCGCAGGACCGTCTCGGTGTCGTCCCGCTCCCAGTCGATCCGCCGCCGCTCCTGCCGGAAGAAGTCACGCCAGACGACGGTGACCGACTCGTCGGTCTGCGGGAGCGGCTTGTGGGAGCCGTCCGCGTAGCGCCGTACGGCTGTCAGGACGGCGGTGACGGCGGCGTCGGAGACCTCGTTGCGGTAGAGGTCGCTCTTGCCGACGGGTGGCACGGGGAACGGCTCGGCCGCCCAGATCGCGCCGGCGTCCATCGCCGCCTCGGCCTGGAGCACGGTCACGCCCCACCGCGCCGCCCGGCCGGAGATCGCCCAGTCCAGCGAGGACGGGCCGCGGTCGCCCGGCGGCCCGGGGTGCACGATCAGGCAGGTGTGCTCCCGCCACACGTCCTCGGGCAGGGCCGTCCTGAGCATCGGCGCGACGATCAGGTCCGGGCGGACCTCGTGCACGGCGGCCCGTACGGGGTCGGGGCCGTGCGCGGCGAGCACGACGTCCACCCGGTGGCCGTGGTCCGACAGTTCAGCGTAGAGGCGCTGGGAGAGGCTGTTGAACGCGCTGGCGACGAGCAGAATGTTCATGTCATGGCATGGTCGTCGTTCGGCGGGGTGCCGGGAAGAACCGCCGCGGCGTTTCGCCCGCCCCGGTCAGGTCTCTTCCTCCATCCGGATCGCGTTGCGCAGATCCTCGAACGCCCGGCCCCGCTCGTCCCGGTGCACCTCCAGCAGGGCCGCGGCGATCGCGTCGAGCTTGCGCTGGATCGCGTGCTCGGCGCGCATCTCGGCGTTCTTCAGCAGCGCCAGGAGCAGCAGGGTGACCGCCGTCATGGACTCGCCGGCGAGCAGCAGCAGCTCGAGCCGCAGATGGGCGACGTGGGCGGCGACGAAGAAGGCGACGAGCAGCAGGCAGAAGAGGAAGAACAGCGGCGAGCTGGTGAAGTTCGAGGCGTACTCGGCGAACTGCTCGAACCGGCCGCGGCGGGCCCCGCCACGGTGGACGGGATTCTTGAAGGTCATGCCCGAGCCTTTCCCACGGCGGGGCGGCCACGGCCACCGGGCGCCGCCCGGATGTCGTACCGGGCGGGCTCCGGGGTGCGCCGTTCGGGTGTCAGGCCGCGAGGGAGCTGCCGGGGCTGAGGCGGTCGATGAGCTGGTCGAGGTGCAGTTCGGCCACCGGGGCCAGCAGGTCGGGGTGGCGGAGCAGGGCCGCGGCGCGGCGGTCGCCGTCGTCGGGGGTGAGCAGCCGGCGGAACTCGACCGGCGCGGCCACGGTGTGCTCGCCGTCGGCGAGTGCGGCGACAGCCAGGCCAGCCAGCTCGGCGTCGGTGAGCAGGGCGGCGGCCCAGCTGGCCACGACCTCGTCCACCCAGGTGCGCCACGCCCACTCCTCGGCGGGGTGGTCGGCGGAGGGCTCCGCGCCGGTGATCCAGTCGAGCCGGGCCGCGCCCCCGGGACCCGCCACGGTGACCAGGCCCGCGTCGATCTCGGTGGGGTACCGCAGCCAGGCGGCGACCGTCACCGCCTGCCGGGCCTGCGCCTCGCACAGCGCGGAGGCCAGCGCGCCGCCGCACGGCGGGTAGGCGGCCGTGAGCCAGCGCGCCGTCGCGGCGATCAGGGGGGACAGGTCAGTGAGCACAGCCGGGCCGTCCGAGGTGCGAGAGGGGTACAGGAGCTCGACGCAACGGTAGCCGGGCATCCGGCACGGCCGGGAGAGGGTGCGAACCAGGTCATATGTGACCTCACCCACGCCTGCCGTCGGCAGGGACCGCGGCGGGCGCCTGGCGCCCGGCGAGGGCGACGGCCTGATCGTCGTCCTCCTCTCGTCACTACCCTCGTCGTCCCCCTCTCGTCACTGCCTTCGCCGTACTCCTCTCGTCACCGCCTGGGCCTGACTGATGCGCCGCCCGGCTCAGCCGTTGCGGCGGCTGTCGGGGCCCGGCGGCGAGGCCGCCGCCATGGCCCGCAGCCGTCGCTTGTCCGGCTTGCCGGAGGCCGCCAGCGGGATGTGGTCCACCCAGTGCACCGCGGCGGGCCGGTGGGCCTCGGCCAGCGCGTCGGCCACGAGGCGGCATGCTTCGGCGGCGATCCGGTCGCTGGGCGCATGGCCCGCCGCGGGCTGGAGGAAGGCATGGATCTCCTCGCCGGTGACGGCGCTCTCGCGGCCGACCACCGCGGCCTGGGCCACGGCCGGATGCCGGGCCAGAGCGGCCTCGACGGGCCCGCAGTAGATGTTGTCGCCGTCCACGATGATCATGTCCTTGATCCGGTCGACCAGATAGAGGTACCCGTCCTCGTCGCGGCGCCCGATGTCGCCGGTGCGCAGCCAGCCGTCCCGCAGCGCCTGTGCGTCCAGGTCGGGGCGGTGCCAGTAGCCGGCCATCATGGCCGGCGAGCGCATCCACACCTCACCGGCCCGCCCGGGAGGCACGTCCCGCCCGTCCTCGTCGCGCAGGGAGAGCCGTACGCCGGGCACCGGCCGCCCGGCGGAGGCCAGCAGGTGCGGCTTGTCGCGGAGGGCGGCGGCGTGGTCGGCGGGGGACAACCGGGAGATCACCGCCGCCTCGTTCGTCCCGTAGCCCTGCCGGAAGTCGGTGCCGTACACGCGCAGGGCCTCGCGGAGGCGGTCGGGGAGGATCCCCGAGCTGCCGTAGGACACCGACATCAGCCCGGGGATCCCGTCGGCGGTGGCGGGGTGGTCGAGCAGCCGGTACAGCATCGGCGCCAGCAGATAGGTGGTCACCGGGGCCAGGCGGGCGCAGGCCGCGGCGAACTCCGGCGGGTCGAACGAGTCGAGGATCTCCACCCGTCCCCCGCCGGCCAGGTGCTCCAGGCATCGGCCGGCGGCCCGCTGGGCCAGGGAGGTCACCGAGACGAAGACGGGCTCGACGCCCTCGTGACGGCGGGTCCAGCCCGCGCGCACGCGCATGGCGGCGAAGGTGGACATCACGCCCTTCGGCCGGCCGGTCGTGCCGCTCGTGTAGGTGACCCGGGCGATGTCCTCCTCCCGCGCCGCCACCGGCACCGGATCGCCCGGCAGGCGCGCGGCCGAGCGCAGCAGCTCTTCGAGGCCGACCCGGCGTGCTCCCGTGTCGGGGACGGGGGTGTCGGCCACCACCAGCGCCGGCCGACAGTCGGTCAGGATGTGCGCCAGGTCGTGGGTGGACGGTTCGATCACCACCTGGGTCAGCCGGGCTCCGAGCACATGCGCCGCCAGTCGGACCAGCAGCGTCTCGGGGCGGTTGCCGGTGACGCACGCCAGCCCGACGGCGCGCTCGACACCCAGCTCGCGCAGCGCCCTGGCCAGCCTCCACACCTGTTCCAGCGCATGTCCGAAGGTGAGCACCCGGGCCCCGGAGCCGATCGCCGGCCGGCCGGCGTGGTCGTGGAAGGCGTCGACGAGATCGGTGACATAGGCAGCGGGCACGGGGACTCCCTCGCGGGCTTCGTCGGGGCGGCCCCACGGGCACACATCACCATGGGCTTCCGCTCCCGGCCGATCAAGCCGCCGACGGGGTGACCCGCGGTCGCGCGTTCAGGGAGCCACGCGGTTCGCCGGCGGGCCGGATCGGCGGGTCCGTCAGGTCGCCCACCGCGGCGCGAAGTAGTCGCGGAGCCTGGCGATCTTCCCGTCACGGATGCGGAAGATCTGGACCAGCGAGATCGTCGCGTCCTCTCCGGCCCCGTCGAAGACGACGTCGATCTCGGCGACGAACACGTCGGGGTCGGAGGTGGTGTGCAGCACGTACCCGGTCTTCTGCGGATTCGGCGCTCCGCCGCCCTTCGCGTTCCGCTGGTAGTACGCGGCCATCTCCCGGCGGATCTCCTCGCGCCCCTCCAGCCGCCGGGGGAAGACGGTGCCGGCCGGCACGAGCGGTGCCTCGAACACGCCGTCCTCGGTGAACATCTCGGCCAGGGCATCGGCATTCCCGGTCAACGTACCGGCGTGGACATAGCTCTCGAAGATTTCCTGCGGCGACCTGGACACGTCGGCCTCCCTCGACGCGGGCACGGGAGGACCACTTCATCACAGGGCTGCCGCGCCGGTGGCGGTTTCGGCGAAGGGGCCGGCCCGGGCGGTGTTCAGTCCCGCGTGCCGTGCGCGTGGCCGCGGCGGTCCCGCAGCCGGGCGGCCAGTACGGCGACGTCGTCCTCGGCCTGGTGGGCGGCCGGCCGGGCGAGCACGGTGTCGAGGACCTCCTCGACACCCGAGGCGTTCCCGAAGGCGACCCGGGTCAGCCGGTCCAGGGACTGGTCGATGTCTTCCCCGCGGCGTTCGACGAGCCCGTCGGTGAACAGCATCAGGGTCTGGCGGGGTCCAGCCGGTACGTCGCCGGTTCGTAGCCGCCCAGTCCGGTGCCGAGCGGCGGGCCGACCGGCACGGACAGCAGGGAGGTGGCCCGCTCCGTCGATCACGGCCGGCGGCAGATGGCCGGCGCCGGCCATCGTCACCTGCCCGCGATCGGGGTCGATCTGCGCGATGAGGCAGGTGGCGGGCCGGCGGTCCGGCTCCCGGGAGGCCATGTCGTCCAGCTGGCGCGGCACCCGGTGCGGTGGCAGGTCGGAGGAGGCGATGTAGCGCAGGGAGGCGCGGTAGGCGGTCATGTCGACGGCGGCCTCCAGGCCGTGCCCCATGACGTCGCCGACGACCAGCAGGGTGCGGCCGAAGTGCAGCCGGACGGTCTCGCACCAGTCGCCGCCAGTGCGCTCTCCCCGACGGGCAGGTAGCGGATGGCGACGTCCACGTTCGGGTGCGGCCGGCCCGGTTCGGCGAGCAGGGCCCGTTGCATCGTGCCGATGATGCTGCTCACCGCGTTGTGCTCGCGGGCGTGCCGGATGTGGGAGGCGGCGCGTTCGGCGAGGGATACCAGGAGATCCGCCTCGGCGCGGGTGAAGGGCGCCTCCGCGCGGACGCACACCAGCGTGCCGTAGGCGTGTCCGCCGGTGGCCAGCGGCACCGACAGGACGGTCCGGGTGCCACGGGTGGCCCGGGCGACGGGCCTGCTCTCCCCCGGGTCCCCGTACTCGCGTGCCGCTGCCTCGGCCTGCCGGGCCTCGGGCTGCAGGTCCGGGTTCCCGCTGACGGCCGCGTACTCCGGGCCGGCGGCGCGGCCGGCGCGCAGCACCGCCGCCGCACCGCCCGCCTGCGCGACGGCCGCTCTGGTCAGATCGGCGCAGGTCGTGCCCTCGTCGAGGGTCGTGCCGATCCCGGCCGCCGCGGTACGCGACGCGACCACCCCCAGGGCCTTCCCATGACCACGTCAATCCTGTGCTCGCGCGGGAAGCCGGTGCGTACGGCTATGACCGCTCGGCGCGCGGGGTGACCGGATCCTGTCGCCGGACGGCCTCGGCGGGCGGACGTTCCCGGAGGGCGCCGTACCCGATGAAGTAGGCGGGAAGGCGGCGCAGCCAGGGTGAGCCGGCGGCCAGGCCGGCGACGCGCCGGGCCCGCTCCGCGCTGCCCAGCGGTGGCCGACCGCGCAGCACCGGAGCGATGAAGCGGGCGTGGGCCGTGCGCTGGAGCGCCTGGGTGGCGACCGTGGTGGGACGCCGGCGGCGCTGCACCCCGCGTACGTCGCGCAGGCGCACGGTCCCGCGGCGCAGCGGCCCGATCAGATGGCGGGCGGCGGCCACGGCGTCCTGCACGGCGAGGTTGATCCCGATGCCGAAGACCGGGGACATGGCGTGCGCGGCGTCGCCGATGCACAGCAGCCCGGGGCGGTGCCAGCGGCGCAGGCGGTCCAGGTGGACGTCGAGCAGCTTGACGTCGTCCCAGGACCGCAGGGCGTGCGTACGGCCGGCGAGCCAGGGGACGGCGGTGGTGTAGGCGGCGAGGAAGCGGTCGAGTCCGGCGGCGCGGCGCTCGGCGTCGGTGCCCTTGGGGATGAGCGCGGCGCACTGCCAGTAGTCGCCCCGGTCGATCATCGCGGTCAGGAAGCCGTCGCCGGCGCCGCCGACGAGCCCGGACGGGTCGCCTTCGTGGCGCGGCAGGCGGAACCACCAGGCGTCCATGGGGCAGCTGAAGCGGTGCAGGCGCAGTTCCGGCCGGGAGCGGGCCAGTGATCCGCGGCCGTCGCAGGCGACGGTGAGGACGGCGCGCAGCTCGCCGGTGCGGCCGTCGGAGGTGCGGTAGCGCACCCCGGTCACCCGCCCGGACTCGATCAGGAAGGAGGTCGCTTCCGTGTTCATGCGCAGCTGGAAGGACGGCTCGCGCCGGGCCTCGTCGGCGAGCAGGTCCAGCAGGTCCCACTGGGGCACCATCGCCACATAGTTGTGGGGTCCCGGCAGCACGGAGAGGTCCCCGACGGTGACCGGCGAGCGGCCGGGTCCCAGGGGCAGCTGGACGGTGCGGACCCGGCGCTGCGGCAGTCGCGCGAAGCGCTCGGCGAGGCCCAGGTCGTCCAGCAGCGCCAGGGTCGACGGGTGGACCGTGTCACCGCGGAAGTCCCGCAGGAAATCGGCGTGTTTCTCCAGCACCGTCACCGCGATCCCGGCCCGGGCGAGCAGCAGGGCGAGCACCATGCCCGCGGGGCCGCCGCCCACGACACAGCACGTGGTCTTTTCCATGGCGGTTCTGCCCTTCTCGATCGAGAGCAGTAATTCATCGTGTGATGAATACGATACTCCTCCCGGCCGTCGTGCGGTACCGCCCGGGGACGGTGACCGGGAGCGCGTGCGGGGTACCCGACGGGTGCCGCTGCGCCCGCCGGACGGGCGCGCCGTCGGCACTTCGTGCGGAAGGGACCGGTCTCATGCGGCACGACGAGATGATCGGAAAGGTGCAGGCGCTGGCCCAGCTGCCCGACCGGGGGACGGCCGAGCGGGCCGCGCACGCGGTCGTGAGCACGCTGTCGGAGCGGCTGCCGGCCGGGCTGGCCCGGCATGTGGCGGCCCAGTTGCCGCCGGACATGGCGGCGGCCATGCGGGAGGCGGCCGAAGCGTCCCCCGGCCCTGACTCCGGCACGGCGGGCGAACGGTTCGGGCTGACCGCGTTCGCCGGACGGATCGCCGCCCGGGCCGGCACCGACGAGAACACGGCGCTGCGGGACGCCGCCGCCGTACTGGAGGTGCTGGACGCCGCCCTCGCCCCCGAGCTGACCGAGCGGATGGCAGGGGCGCTGCCCGCGGACATCCGCGAGCTGCTGCCGGTGGGCCGCGCGGTCCGGGAGATCTGAGGGTCCGGGCGACGCCGGGGACGGGTGTTCGGGAGGGGGGCGGCGCCGCACCGCAGGGGGCCGCACAGCGTGACCCGGGTCCGCGATGCTGCTTCAATGCGAGTGCAAGCGCCCTCCGGGGGCAGGCGGAGCAGTGACGCCCCCCACCCGAAAAGGTGCTCCATGACCTTCTTCGCCCTCTCCCGGAAGCAGCCGCTGGCCCTGCTCTCGGTCACCGACCTCGCGTCGGAGTACGACCGGCTGCAGGACGAGAACCGGCAACTCCGGCGCGCTGTGACCTCCCATGCCGTGATCGACCAGGCCATCGGCGCCGTTGTCGTCCTCGGGCGGTTGGCCCCGGAAGAGGCATGGCGGGCGCTGCGGGACGTCTCCCAGCGCACGAACGTCAAGCTGCGGACGGTCGCCGCGCACATCCTGGCCTACGCGCAGGGCGGCACGCTGCCCGAGCCGGAGCGGAACGAACTCGCGAAGGCGATCATCCGCTACCGCCGGTGCGGGGAGACGCCCTCCGTGCTCAGCGGCGACGACCCGCCCGCGCCGGCCGGCGGTGCCGGGAGCGACGGGCCGGCGAACGCCGCAACACCCACCGGTCCTCGACCAGGTCAAGGCCGTACAGCAGCACCCCGAGGGCCGGGAGCAGCAGAACCGCGACGATGATCACTGCGGGTTCCCCCTCTCTGCCGGGAACACGTCGGCGAGTGCCCCGGGCTTGGTGCGTCCACTCACGCCGGCTGTGAATGTCCTGTGCGCGCATGGAGTCGCGCGGCGGCGTGCGGGTGCGTTGGACGCGCCCCTTGCGCGCCGTGTGCTTACGGTGCTGTGGAGGTGACCGGCCGTCAGCCGGGCGGTGCAGAGAAGGCGGGAGCGGTGGTGGGCGATGCGCGCCGGGCGGCGGACAGGAGGGGTGGCGGGCGCCGGGCCCCGGGGACGGTGCTGGGCAGCCGCCCGGCGTACTCCGTGCGGCCTGCCCCGCCCCGCCCGGAGCGGGTGGTGCCGGCGGCGGAGCGGACGGTGCCGTGGCTGCGGGTCGCCGCGGCCTACTCCTGGCGGCTCATCCTCGTCGGTGTCGCCGTCTACGGCGTGTTCATCGTCCTCGGCAGCTTCCAGCTCATCGCCGTGGCGCTGTTCCTCGCGCTGGTGGTGACGTCCGTGCTGCGCCCGCTGACCGATCTGCTGAGCCGGTTCCTGCCGCGTCCGCTGAGCGTGGCCGTGGCGCTGGTGGGCAGTGTGCTGCTCATGCTCGCCCTGCTCGCACTGGTGGGCAGCCTGGTGGCGGCGGAATCGGCCGGACTGGCGAACGAGTTCCGCGGCGGTGTCCGCCGTATCGAGGACTGGCTGCGACGGCCGCCGTTCCGGCTCGGTCCCGGGGCGCTCTCCGAGTTGCAGCGCCAGGTGACGAAGTACGTCTCCGAGCACCGGGCGGCGCTGCTCAGCAGCGCGGTCAACGAGCTGGGCCGGGTGGTGGAGCTGGTCACGGGTGGCGCGCTGGCCCTGTTCGCCTCGGTCTTCTTCCTGCATTCGGGCGAGCGCCTGTGGGGCTGGGTGCGCGACCAGCTGCTGCCGAGCGCCGCCCGCCCGGTGTGGGACCGGGCGGGGCGGGCTGCCTGGCGGACGTTCTCGGGGTACACGCGCGGCATCATCATCGTGGCGGCAACCAACGCCGTGCTCGTGGGCGTGGCCCTGCTCGTGCTGCGGGTGCCGCTCGCGCTGCCGTTGACGCTGCTGGAGTTCTTCGCCGCGTTCGTGCCGCTGGTGGGCTCACCGGTGGCGCTCGGGGTGGCCACGGTCGTCGCGCTCGCCGGGCGGGGTCCGCTGACGGCGGCGGCTGTGCTGGTGCTGATCGTGATGATCGGCCAGTTGGAGGGGCATGTGCTGCACCCGCTGGTGATGAGCTGGGCGGTCCGGCTGCATCCGCTCGTCGTGGCTGTGTCGGTCATCGCGGGCAGCATCGTCGCGGGGGTGATCGGCGCCGTCGTGGCGGTCCCCCTGGTCTCGGTCGTCTGGGCGGTACTGAGCGCCCTGCGCACGGTGCCACCCTGATGCGGCGGTGACCGCTCTGGCCCCCTCGGCCGCCGCTCAGCGCAGCGCGGCGGCGACCAGCCCCCGGATCTCCTCCTGCTGGACGCTCCCGCCGTTCACCAGCCGGTCGAAGACCAGCCCGTCCACGCAGGTCAGCAAGGTCACGGTGCGGTCCTCCGGGTCCGCCACCCCCTGCGCGGCGAGGAAGGCGCGGACCACCCGCCGTCCTTCGTTCTCGCGGGGTACGAGGATCTCGCGCAGCTCGGGGTGGTGCGCGGTCTCGACGGCGCAGGCGTAGCGCGCGAGGGACCGCTGGCGGCCCTCCCCGGTGAGCCGTGCCCCGACCAGCGCGGCGATGCCCGCCGTCAGTTCGTCCGCGGTCCGCGGCACGGGCGTGCGGGCTCCGGTGTCCTCCAGCTCCGCCTGGTCGAGCGCCACCAGGCGCCGGACCAGCGCGGTGAGCAGGGCCTGGCGGGTGCGGTAGTACGCGGACGTGGTGCCCGGCGGCAGCTGGGCCGCCCGGTCCACGGCGCGGTGCGTCAGCCCGCGCATGCCGGTGTCGGCGAGGACGGCGATCGCCGTGTCGGCGAGCAGAGTACGTCGGTCGGTGGCCACCCCCTCTTTCTACACCCGCCTTCTACATCCGTAGAACACGGCGGTAGGGTGCTTCTACAGATGTAGAAACCCGAGGACGGAGGGGGCCGGCATGGGTGGTACGGCGGTGGTGGTCGGGGGCGGTATCGGCGGGCTGGCCGCGGCCCTGGGGCTGCGCCGGATCGGCTGGGAGGTCCGGGTGGTGGAGCGGGCCGCCGTACTGGCCGACGCGGGCGCGGGCATCTCCCTGCACGCCAACGGGCTGCGCGCGCTGGACTCCGTCGGCGTTGGCGCGGCGGTCCGGGCGGCGGCGCGTCCGCAGTACACCGGCGGGACGCGCACCCCCGCGGGCCGGTGGCTGGCGCGCATGGACGGCACCCTGCTGGAACGCGAGCTGGGCGCGCCCATCGTCGGCATCCCGCGCGCGGACCTGCACCGTCTGCTGCGCGCGGCGCTGCCCGCGGAGTGCCTCCTCGTCGGCGCGACCGTGGACACGCTCGACCTGTCGGCTCCCGACCGGGTGGGCGTGCCCGTGGGGGACGACGTGCTGGACGCGGACCTGGTCGTCGCGGCGGACGGGGTGCGCAGCCGGCTGCGCGGCTTGCTGTTCCCGGACCGTCCCGGCCCGGTGTACGCCGGCTCGACGGTCCTGCGCGCCATCACCGAACGCCCGTTGGAGGTGGCCACCGACTTCGAGCTGACCTGGGGCCGGGGAGCGGAGTTCGGGCACATCGCCTTCGCCGACGGCCGCGCCGAGTGGCACGCGGTGCTCACCGCACCGCCCGGCGTCCGCCACGCCGACCCGCTCGGCATGCTGCGCCACCGCTTCCGCGACTGGCACGAGCCGATCCCCGCGCTGCTGGCCGCCACCCGGCCCGAGGCCGTGCTGCACCACGACATCCACGAACTGGCCACACCCCTGCCGTCGTTCACGGCCGGACGGGTGGCGCTCCTGGGCGACGCGGCGCACGCCATGACGCCGCATCTGGGTCAGGGCGCCTGCCAGGCCCTGGAGGACGCGGCCACGCTGGCCGCCGCGCTCGCCACGGAACCCTCGGTCGGCGCGGCACTGGCCAGGTACGACGCCGAGCGCCGCCCCCGGGCCCAGTCGGTCGCCCGCGCCGCCCGGCAGGCCGGCCGGCTGGGCCAGCAGCTGTCCCATCCGCTGGCCGTCGCCCTGCGGAACACCGGTCTGCGGCTCGCTCCGTCCCGGGCGTCGCTGCGGGCGATCCTGCGGCACGCCGACTGGGCGCCTCCGACTCTGACGGGACCGAGCGGGGCCTAGGAACCGCCGAGGGCCGCGCCGCCGTCGCCGAATGGAAGGGCCGGAAGAGGCACACGTCGAGACAGACACGTGCGGCCGCGCCCATGGGTGACGGGCAGGCCTAGTGAGCGGTGCCGGACGGCAGTTCCTCGGGTTGTCCGGCGTCCGCGCCGTCGCTCAGGCCGAGCCTCAGGTGTTCGATGTGGTAGACGGCCTGGTCGAGGAGCTCGGCGACATGACCGTCGTACAGGGCGTAGATCACCGAGCGGCCCTGGCGACGGCCGACGACCAGGCCGAGGTTGCGCAGTAGCCGCAACTGGTGCGAGCACGCGGACTGTTCCATGCCGACCTCGGCGGCGAGTTCGGTCGCCGCGCACGGCCCTTCGCGCAGCCGGGCGAGGATCAGGAGCCGGGACGGGGTGGCGAGGGCCTGGAGCGTGGTCGCCACACGTGTGGCACTGTCCGCGTCCAGGCGTGTACGAGGAACCGCCGTCCGCGCGGGAGTTGCTCCATGACCCATGGCAGTCATCATACAGACGACACTTGAAGACTTCTTCATATGTACCTGTATGGTGACCTCGTTGTCCCGTCGTCCGCCCCGCCGAAGGGTTCCTTCGCCATGCCCTCCGTCCTGACCGACCGCCCGCTGCCCACCGGGGCCGCCCGCGCCGAACCCGTCGCTCCCCGGCGCCGCACCCGGGTCTTCGCCCTGTCCGAGGCCCGCTGGGCAGCAGCGGCCACGGTGCTGTTCCTGCTCGCCCTCGCCCTCCAGCTCACCGGAGCGCCCGGCTGGTCCTGGGGCGTGCCGTACGCGCTCGCCTACGCGGCCGGCGGCTGGGAACCGGCGTGGGCGGGTCTGCGGGCGCTGGCGGAGCGGACGCTGGACGTCGATCTGCTGATGGTCGTGGCGGCGCTGGGGGCCGCGGCCGTCGGCCAGGTGATGGACGGGGCGCTGCTGATCGTCATCTTCGCCACCTCCGGCGCGCTGGAGGCGCTGGCCACCGCCCGGACCGCCGACTCGGTGCGCGGCCTGCTCGACCTCGCGCCCGCCACGGCGGCCCGGCTGCGCTCCGACGGCACGGAGGAGACGGTCGCACCGGCGGACCTCGCCGTCGGCGACACGGTCCTGGTACGGCCCGGGGAGCGGATCGGTGCCGACGGCCGGGTGCTGGAGGGGACCAGCGAGGTCGACCAGGCCACCATCACCGGGGAGCCGCTGCCTGTCGCCAAGGAGCCCGGCGACGAGGTGTTCGCCGGCACCCTCAACGGCACCGGCGCGCTGCGTGTGCGGGTCGGCCGGGACGCCGCCGACTCGGTGATCGCCCGGATCGTGCGCATGGTGCAGGAGGCGTCCGAGACCAAGGCGCCGACCCAGCTCTTCATCGAGAAGGTCGAGCAGCGCTACTCGCTCGGCATGGTCGCCGCGACACTCGCCGTGTTCGCGGTGCCGCTCGCCGTCGGAGCGACGCTGACCGGGTCGCTGCTGCGGGCCATGACCTTCATGATCGTCGCCTCGCCGTGCGCGGTCGTGCTGGCGACCATGCCCCCGCTGTTGTCGGCGATCGCCAACGCCGGCCGGCACGGAGTGCTGGTGAAGTCGGCCGTGGTGATGGAACGCCTCGGCCAGGTGGACGCGGTGGCGCTGGACAAGACGGGCACGCTGACCGAGGGCACCCCACGGGTGACGGACGTCGTACCGCTGCCCGGTGCCGGCCTCACGGAGCGGGAGCTGCTCACGCTCGCGGCGGCGGCCGAGCACCCGAGCGAGCACCCCCTGGCCCGGGCCGTGGTGGACGCCGCCCGCACCCAGGGCTGCACCGTCCCCACCGCCCGGGACTTCAGCTCCGCACCGGGCGTCGGCGTCACCGCCATGGTCGGGGGGCGTTCGGTCGCGGTGGGCGCGCCGACGCGGCTGCCGGCCGGTCCCGCGGCGCCGGTGCTCGCCGGGCGGGCCGGCTCCGCCGCCACGACAGCCCCGATCGTCACCGCGCCGGGCAGCCCCGCCGCTCCCGCTGCCGTCGTCGCGGAACTCGAAGCCGACGGCCGTACCGCCGTGCTGGTCCGTGTGGACGGCGTTCCGGTCGGCGTGCTCGGGATCGCCGACCGGCTGCGGCCGGACGCCGCCGCGACCGTCGACGCCCTCACCGCGCTCACCGGAGACCGCCCGACGCTGCTGACGGGCGACAACCCGCGGGCCGCCGCCCGGCTCGCCGACGAGGTCGGCGTCCGCGACGTCCGGGCCGGGCTGTTGCCCGAGGACAAGGTGGCTGCCGTGCGCGAGCGGCAGAAGGCCGGCCGCCGGGTGCTGGTGGTCGGGGACGGCGTCAACGACGCGCCCGCGCTGGCCGCCGCGCACACCGGCATCGCGATGGGCCGCGCCGGTTCCGACCTGGCCCTGGAGACGGCCGACGCGGTCGTCGTGCGGGACGAGCTGGCGGCGGTGCCCGCCGTCGTGGCGCTCTCCCGGCGCGCCCGCCGCCTGGTCGTGCAGAACCTCGTCGTCGCGGCGGTGTTCATCTCCGGCCTGGTCGTCTGGGACCTCGCGGGCACCCTGCCGCTGCCCCTCGGCGTCCTCGGCCACGAGGGCTCCACGGTCCTCGTCGGCCTCAACGGCCTGCGGCTGCTGCGCGAGGCCGCCTGGGCCGAGGCGGGGCGGACGGGCAGGGACCGCACCTGACCGGACGCGGGGGCGCGCAACGCGAGGCCGTGACGGAACCGCGCGCCGGGCCAGGTCGCCATCGCCCGCCGCGCCCGCCGCCCGCGCCGGGACCCGCCCGGCACCACGACCGACGAACCCGACGCCCCCACCCCGGACACACGGGTGCGATCCCGGTCAGTCGACCGTGGCGCCGGCGAGCACCGCCTCGACGTCCTGCGCGACCGCCGGGTCCGCCGCTCCGGTGCTGAGGCCGAGAAGGAACGAGGTGCGTTCGCCGTGGATCGTCACCACGGTCATCTCCAGCCTCGCTGGGCCGTCCTCGCCCTTGATCCGCACGACGGCCGTGTGCGCCGGCTGGCCGTCCACGATGGTGTCGCGCGACTCCGCCAGGGTGGCGGGCTGGTCGGGGAAGAAGAACTCGGCGTTCGAGCGGGCCACCGACTCCGTCATCCGGCCCAGGTCGGCGCGGGGCACGGTCTGCCCGGCGCGGCCCGCGAGCACGGTACCGCCCGTCCCGGTGTCCCCGGCGGAAGAGAAGTTGCTGATCCGCGAGGAGAACGCGCCGATCAGCTTCTTGTCCTCGGCCGCGTCGTGCTTCCAGCCCTCGGGAACCGCGTAGGAGAGGCCGGCGTGGCTGTCGGTGACCCGGGGGCGGCCCGCGAGCGGACCCGGGTCCCCGCCGCGCGCCCACCGGACGGCCGCCGCCGCGCCCGCGACGACGAGCAGCACCGCGACGAGCCCGGCCACCACCCACCGCCGGGACCGGGCCCGCGCGGGCTGTGGCGCCTGGCCGGAGTGGGGCTGGGACGGGTATGTCGTCGAGGAGGGCATCGGCGTTGTCATGCCCTCAGCCTTCCGAGTCCTGGGCTACGGCGCCTGAGTCGTCGTACTCATGCGCCGTGCGTCTGGTCCCCAGGTGCGCGCACCCCGAACACGGCGGGGCCCACGGAGAGGACGCCGTCGGTCAGGGGCCGGCAGCGCACTCCCCCGCCGCCGCGCAGGGCACGCTGGGCGCCGGGGCCGAGGGTGGTGTCCATCCAGGCGCACGGCCGGGCGGCTCTGCGGACCTCCAGTTCGACCGGGCCGGTGCCGCAGTCGAGGAAGACCGTCGCGCCGATGTGGTCGTCGATGTCGATCCCGCGCAGCAGGACGTTGCGCCGGGTCCGGAGCAGGTCGGCCGGGTACGGCCCCGGCTGCGGCAGCCGCTCCGCCGCCATGAGGGTGATCGAGGCGTTGCGGTGGGCGGGCTGGTTGAAGTACCGGTCCCCGACGATGCCGAGGCCCGCGCGCACCTCGGCCGTCGTCACCAGTTCACCGGGCGGCAGCTCGGGCAGGCCGTCGCCGGGCCGGCCGGCGAGCCGGTGCACCGGGGACACCAGCAACTGAAGTATCTCGACACGCACCACGCGTCGAGCCTAGTTCCTTCGTAACGCGGCGCGGCGGTGCTGGTATAGATGGGGGGCGGGCCCTGTGGCAGGCACGACGGGCCGGCGGGCCGGACGAGGCGCCGGCGGAGGTGCGGGCGGTGTCGCTCCGCCGGGCCTGCTGGCACGGCCTGGTCACCAACGTCGCCGATCCGAAGGCCGGCGTGTTCGCCGTCTCGTACCTGCCGCAGTTCGTGCCGCGGGGTGCTCCCGTCCTGCCGGCCCTGCTCGCCTTCACGGTGATCTGGGCCGTGATCGGCTTCGTCCGGTGCGTGCCGCTGGTCCAGCTGGCCGGACGGGTGGGCGGCTCAACGCTCGGGCCGCCACTCGACCATCAGGATCGTCGCGTCGTCCCGGAGCCGGCTGTCCTGGGAGTCCAGCAGGGAGTGGATCAGGCGTCTGAGCGTCTCGGGCGCGATCTCGCCGGTGGCGGTGGCCCGGATGACGTAGTCCGCGAAACGTTCGAGGCCGAGCAGCCGGCCGTCGGCCATCCGGGCCTCGGTGACGCCGTCGGTGTAGAGCAGCACCCGGTCCCCCGGATGGAGGCGCGTCTCGTGCACCCGGCGGTCCCGCGCGGAGAGCAGGGAGCGCAGGCCCATGGGCGGGTCTGCCTCGCGGGCCAGCGCGTCGACGACCAGTTGCTGGTCGCGGATGAGAAGCGGGGCCGGGTGGCCGCAGTTGCACCATTGCAGCACGCCGCTGCTGACGTCGAGCTGGGCGAGGATCCCGGTGCAGAACTGGTCCGGCAGCCACTGGCCGAGCGCCTGGTCCACGCCGTCCACGCAGCAGCGCAGGTCGGCGTCGCTGCGCCGGGCGTTCCGGGCGGCCGCCAGGGCGACCGCGCTGGTCAGCCCGGACAGCAGGTTGTGCCCCATCGCGTCCAGGACGACGGCGTGCAGGGCGGTGCTGGTCAGGGAGTGGTCGAAGGCGTCGCCGCCGATGTCGTAGGCGGGTTCGAGGACGGCCGTGGAGACGACGTGTCCGTTGCCGATGGTGCGCGGCGGCAGGAAGGCCCGCAGCATCTCGGCGGGCAGCCGCATCGTCTCGGTACGGGTCCGCCGGACGAAGGAGTCCTTGTAGGCCCGCTTCGAGGTGATCATCATCGCGAGGAGGGCAGCCAGCGCCCGGCCCTGCCGCAGGGACTCCGCGGTGATCGACTGGGCGTGGACGGCGAGGGCGCCGAGCCGTTCGGCACCGTCGAGCAGCGGGAACCACGCCGTCATCCCGTCCCGCTCGGACTCCTCCACGCGCAGGGACTGCGTGCGGTAGCACCAGCCGGCGAGCGATTCGTCGATGGGCAGGTTCGCGGTCACGTCGGTCAGCGGCACGAGATACCGTTGCTGCAGGTCAGCGAGGTACACCACCGCATGTCTGAGGCCCAGCGACTTGGCACAGTGGGCGACGGCGGTCGACAGGTCCAGCGTGCAGTTCGCGGGATCGGCGAGGAACTCCTCCAGCGGCGCCCCGTTCGGTTCTGCCGTCACCTCTCCATCACCACCCAGGGGTCGTGCTCCCAGCAGTCCCCGCCCCCCTACCCGGCCAAGCCCACCCGGGCCGCTCGGCACCTGAGTACCCCCCTGAGACCGGTTGACCACCCGCGCTCAGGTCCGGCCCGCCCGGGACTCGTCACGTCGCGGGTGCGGGAGGGGCCGGGGTGGAGCGGGGGCCGTAGCGGCGCAGCAGCCACAGCACCGAGCCCACCGCGGTCGCCCAGACCAGGTTGACCACGGCCGCGCCGAGGGCGGGGAAACAGGACGGCGCGAGCGGGGGCAGCAGCACCTTGGCGAACAGCAGCAGCACCGCGTGCCAGGCAAGCGTCAACTCGACGGCTCCGCCCCAGGGATGGCGCAGGACGTGGGACCTTGCACCGTTCCATCACGCGTTCCGTCACGGAGGGAGGGTAGCCACGACGGCCCGGCGCGCGGAGCGCCTTCTCAGCGGGTTTCCGGCGACTTTTCGCCACCTTCCGGACAGCCTCTCGGTAGCGGCCCGGCGGCTTTTCGGCTCAGGCGGGGGACGAGCCGCGCGTCATGGCCGCAGACCCTCGCCACCTTGTAGTTACACGTGTAACATCCTCGCTGCGCCGACGGTCCACGCACCGTCGGCCCCGCCCCGGCCGACGACGGAAGGCCCCCCGACATGACCTCTGCAGCCCCCGCCCAGCTCGACACGGGCTGGCCGCCGCCCCCGTTCCTGGCTCCCGTCCCCGCCATGACCGGCACCGACGGCGTGCGCCGCTTCCACGGGCTGAGCTACGCCACCTCACCCGGCTACCGGCCGCGCCTGCTGGACGTCCATGTGCCGCCGGGCCAGGAGCCCGTACCGGCCGTCGTGTGGATCCACGGCGGCGGCTGGCTGGAGGGCGACCGCCGCTATCCGCCGCCGACCGTGCCGGTCGAGCTGCTGCACGGAGCCGTACTCGGCGCGGGCCTGGCCCTGGTCGGCATCGACTACCGGCACAGCCTGGAAGCGCCCTTCCCCGCCCAGCTGCACGACGTCAAGGCCGCCGTCCGGTACGTACGGCGGCACGCCGACGTCCTCGGCATCGACGGGGAACGGATCGGCGCCTGGGGCGAGTCGGCCGGCGGTCATCTCGCCGCTCTGGCCGGCCTCGTCCGTGCCGACGCCCACGGTGCCCGGCTCGAAGGCAGGGAGGGCGTACCGGACGGGGACAGCGCGGTGCGGGCCGTGGTCGACTGGTACGGCGTGTCCGACATCGAACCGCTGCTCGGGCAGACCATGCCGGCGCTGCCCGCCCCGCCGGGCGCGCCGCCGTATCCGCATCCGTTCGAGGCACTGCTGGGCGGCGGCCCCGTGGCCGAGCAGGCGGAACGGGCCCGCGTGGCCAGCCCGGTGACGTACGCGGGCGGCACCACTGCGCCTCCGTTCCTGCTGGTCCACGGCCGGGAGGACCGGGTCGTCCCGTACAGCCAGAGCGAGGCGCTGGCCCGGGCGCTGACGTCGGCGGGCGGGGATGTCACGCTGCGGCCCGTGGACGGGGCCGACCACATCTTCCTCGGCTCGCCGGAGGTGCCCGCCATCGTCGCGGAGAGCGTCGACTTCCTGCGCCGTCACCTGACCGCCTGAGCACCGCCTGACCGGCGGCGCCCCGGCCCGCGCCCGGCAGCCGGCCCGGTCAGGCGGACTCGCGCCATACGAGCACCGGTTCCACCGCGGGCAGCGGCTCGGCGGTGCCGTGCTCGATGAGGCCGTGCAGCGCCCCGGCGATCTGTGCGGCGGAGGGTACGTCCAGCCGGACCGTGGTGAGGGCGGGGCGCTGCAGGATCGCGGTGACGAGGTCGTCGCAGCCGACGACGGCCACGTCGCCGGGGACATCGATACCGGCGTCCTGCAGTGCGCGCAGCAAAAGGGCCGCGTACTCGTCGTTGTAGGCGAAGACGCCGTCCAGGCCGCGTTCCGCCCAGCCGCGCGCCAGTTCGGCCGCGGACGCGTAGGTGTACTCCATCTCCACCGGGGTGACGGTCGCCGTCGTCCGGGCGGCCACGCTGCGGGCGCCGGCCAGGCGGGGCGCGGCGAACGCGGACAGGCCGCGTTCGCGGGGCATGACGACCGCGAGGCGCCGCCGCCCCCGCGCGACGAGGTGTTCAACGGCGAGCACGCCCGCGCGCCGGTCGTCGAACGGGACCGTGACGACACCTCTCACCGGCTCCGGCGCGAACGCCATCAGGGCCTGCACGCCGGCGCGCCGCAGCACGTCCGCGCCGGCCTCGGTGAGGCTCGCGCCGTCCAGTGCCAGCACGGCGCCGGGACGCAGTTCGGCCCAGGCGCGGGCCGCGGTGACGGCGTCGGCGTACCGCCCGGCGTGCAGGACCGTCGTGTAGCCGTACCGCTCAAGTTCCGTGTGCAGCTCGTCGATCCAGCCGCTCACCAGGCGGCCGATGGCGGACACGGCGGCCGGGATGAGCACCAGGTTGGTGCGGCCCGCCCGCAGTGAGCGGGCCGCCGCGTGCGGCACATAGCCGAGCGTGTCCGCGGCCGCGAGGACCTTCGTGCGGGTCGCCTCGCTGACCCGGTGCGTCTGGGTGTTGTTCAGCACGAAGGAAACGGTGGCCCGGGAGACGCCCGCCAGGCGTGCCACGTCGGCGCTGGTGACGGCCGCGGCCGGTGTCCTCGTCATGCTTCCCTTCCGCTCGTCGGCGCTGATGACGCAGATCACTACGTTACACGCGTCAAGTGGCGGCATCGCGGGAGATCACCGCTGTCGGTGACACGAGTAACCAACGAACCTGGCTGCCTCCATGCAGGACCCTGTTCAACCGGTCTCCCGGCTGCTACACAAGGACCACCGCCTCGGTTACTCGTGTAATCAAAGGAATCCGGCCACCCCGAGATCCGCGGATCCCCGTTCCCCCGACGCGCCCTCGCCATCCCGGCGCCGCTGCCCGTCCCCCTCGTTCTTCTCTTCCTCCCCTCTGCCACCTTCCTCCCCAGGAGGCGCCATGCCCCTGTCCTCTCCAGCAGCCACTGCGCGGGCCGTCCCCGACACCCGGCAGCGCGGGCTGATGGCCCTGCTGCTGGTCGTCAACGCCTCGATGTACGCCGTGTACATGGGGGTCGGCTCCGTCCTGCTGCCCACCCAGGTCGCCGCGATCGACCCGGACCACAAGGTGGCGCTGCTGGGGCTGATCGGCGGGGTCAGCTCGGTGTTCGCGACCGCCTGCAATCCGGTCGCCGGCGCGTTGTCCGACCGCTCCGGGCGGCGCAACCCGTGGGTGCTCGGCGGGGCGCTGGCCTCGTTCGCCGGGCTCGCCTTCCTGGGCCGGGTGCACACGGCGCTGCTGGCCGGAATCGGGTGGTGCCTGGTCCAGGGGACCATGAACGTCTATCAGGCGGCGGTCACCGCGATCGTGCCGGACCGGATCCCGTCGGACCGGCGCGGCACGGCCTCCGCGCTGGTGGGGCTGGCCCTGCCGGTGGGCGGCACGCTGGGTGTCCTGGTCGCCTCGGCCAGTGCCGAGCATCTCCCGGTGGGCTATCTGGTGTTGGGGCTCGTCGCCGCTGCGGCTGCGCTGCTGCTGACCACGATGTGCCGGGACGTGCCGCGCGCCCAGGACGCCGTACCCGCGCCCGCGCTGCCCTGGCGGCGGCGTGCGGCGGTCTTCCTGTCCGCGCTGCGCAGCCGGGACTTCCGCTGGGCCTTCGTCGGCCGTGCCCTGATGGTGCTGGGCTACTTCTCCGTCGTCGGATACCAGCTGTACATCCTGGACGACCGCATCTCGCTGCCGAAGGGGCTGAGCCCGGCGGAGGCCATGGCCGTGCTCACGCCGGTGTCGATGGCGGCGATGGCGGTGTCCACGCTGGCCGGTGGTCTGCTGTCGGACCGGTGGAACCGGCGCAAGGTGTTCGTCGGCGTCTCGGCGGCGCTCGCCGGGATCGTCATGGTCGTCCCCGTTCTCGTCCCGACCTGGCCGGGCATGCTGGTCTTCAGCGCGCTCAACGGGCTGGCGTTCGGCTGCTTCATGGCCGTGGACACCGCCGTCGTGACGCTGGTGCTGCCCCGCGCGGAGGACGCGGCCCGCGATCTGGGCGTGCTCAACATCGCCAACGCCGGCCCGCAGATCGTGGCGCCGTTCGTCGCGTCGGCCGTGGTCACCGCGTTCGGCGGCTACACCCCGCTGTTCCTGTTCGGCGGCGCGCTGTCCCTGCTCGGCGCGCTCGCCATCCTTCCCATCCGCGGCGTGCGCTGATCCGCCGTCACCCCGCCCTTCCGGCAAAGGAGTCCTTCATGCGCCGCAGACATCTCCTGCCCCTGGCCGCCCTGCTGCTGTGCGGCGGCACACTCGACACCGCGGCCTCCGCCGCACCCACGGCACCGCGGCCCCTGCGCATCCTCCTGACCAACGACGACGGCTACGACGCGCCGGGCATCCGGATGCTCCGCGACCGTCTCACCGCGGCCGGACACGACGTGACGATCGTCGCCCCGCTGACGAACCAGAGCGGCGCCGGCACCCGGATCTCCAGCGCGCCGACGATCGGTGTACGGCACCCGCAGCCGGCGGTGTGGGCCGTCGACGGCTCTCCGGCCGACGCGGTGAGCTTCGGACTCTCGGCCGTGTTCACCGACCGGGCACCCGACCTGGTCGTCTCGGGCCCGAACTTCGGCCCCGATCCGGCGGCCGTGGCGACCCATTCGGGCACGGTCGGCGCGGCCGTCACGGCCGTGGAGAACGGCGTTCCCGCGATCGCCGTCAGCACGGGCGGGCTGGAGGTGCCGAGCCGGGCCGGATCCTCAGCGCGATGCGCCCCACGGACGACTTCGTGGTCGAACTCGTCGACCGGCTGCGCGACCGGGCCCGCGACGGCCGACTGCTGCCGGCGGGCGTCGGTCTCAATGTCAACCATCCGGTGCTCGGCGCGGACGGCACGGGCCCGGCGCGCGGCGCCGAAGTCACCACCCAGGATCCACGGCCCGTGCTCGCGTACGACTACACCGGCAACGGCGACGGCACCTGGAAGGTCGGCGTCGGCGTGGTCGACACCCCGGTACGCCCCGGCAGCGACATCGCCGCCGTCACGGCCGGCCGCATCTCCGTGTCCCCGATCACCCCGGCTGGAACACGAACAGCGTCGACCACGCCCGCACGGCGGCCCTGCTGACGGACTTCGACCGTAGGGCTGGTGTCGCATGCTGCCGTTCCGCCCGGAGGCCACCCGGAGAAGTAGCGGGCGGTCAGGTCGCCCCCCTCGGTCGGCTCCCGCCGGTCGCCTGGCGGGGAGTCCACGTGGCGGGGCGGTTGCGGTGATGCGGGGATTGCGTCAGCAGCTCGCCGAGACGCTCCCGGCCCTTGTCGGTCAGGCCGGCCCGGTACCTCTCGAAGTCCGCCGGTCTCATCGCTGCCGCGTAGGTGATGAGATTGACGTAGCGGTTCACCATGTGGGGCATGGCCTGGCACACCTCAGCCAAGCGCGACAGGGGACTCCGGGCCACTCGGCAGGCCTGCTCCAGAACGCCCGCGGGTTCGACCTTTCCGGCGAACTCCTTCCCGACGGTGAGCCGGGAGATGACCCCGAGCGAGGCGTTCAGGTCCCCGGCACACAGATAGCCGATCTGGTCGCGGGTGTATTCGGCGGAACGCTCGTAGGGCAGGAGCCACGGATCGATGACCGCGGCCCATTTCAGGCGCTCCAGGATGATCACATAGATGGCCAGTTGTCCGTGGCGGGCCTTGAGGTAGCTGATGAAGCTGCCCAGGAGGAAGCGGAACGGCGCGGGCCCCTCCGCTTGGAGATCGGCTGCGAATCCTCCCTCGATGAGCAGAACACGCGTCCCCAGCAGACTGGTGATCGTCATCTTCCCATCGACGTCGTCGGCCACGTAGACGTCGATGGGCCGGTGATAGTCGAGCATGCTCCGAAGCCGGACGATCTCGGCGTGCAGCTCCGGAAAGCTCTCGGACGTCACTTTGACGGCGCGACCCAGGAGGCGGGCGTTCCAGAACCGCATGAAGATCCAGATGCTCACGACGACGACCACAATCAGGAGGATCGTCCAGAGCAGAGCCGCGAGGTCCGTCGCTGCCAATGTCCCGAGAAAGACGACAAAGAGGAGCGTCAGCCAGGACACAGCCATGACCAGCCGTTTGCGTTCGTACGGGTGTCTGGCCTCCCGGGACCGCAGACGCGGATCGTAGGCCGGGACATCGGGGAACATGACGATCTTCCCCCTCTCTCCCTCCCCTTCCCCTTCCCTCTCACTCCCCTCGTTCTCCTCCCATTTTGCTCCCGCCCCACCCCCCTCGCCCTTCGAGCACGCCTGGCCGTCTCGGGCGGGTCGGGGGCGCTGTCCGGCACGGAGCTGAGTACTCGTACTCATGCGCCCGCCTCGCCCCCACGGGCAGGGTGGCGGGCATGAACCTGCCCGTCGCCCCGCCGGCCTTCGACGCCACCGCCGGCCCCCGACAGCGCCACCGTGCCGACCGGGGCGCCGACATCGGGGCCGGGTGTGGTCTGGTGTTCCTGGAGCTGATCGCCTTGGTGGTGATCTTCGGGCTCTGGTTCCTGTCCGGGTTCAACCTCGACCCGGGCAAGACCGTACGGACCGACTCGCTGTGGGGGTACCTGGCCGCCGCCGGAGGAGTCGGCGCCCTCGCCCTCGTGGCCCTCGTGATCGCCGCGCGGGCCGGGGCCGTCGTGACCGTGGTCAGCCAGGGCATCATGGCCGCGCTGATCTGCCTCGTCGTCTTCGGCGGGTCTGCCGCGCAGTCCCACCAGGACACGGTGTGCCGTGACCTGCCGTCAGCGGCCGGGTGCACCGGCCAGTAGGCGACTCAGCCGACGGCGAAGTCCTTCAGCCGGTCCTGGGAGCCGTTGTAGCGGTCGTGGTCGCCGACCGTCTTCCCGGTGGAGGTGTACTGCCACATCGTGTACGACGACCAGCCCGCCGGCAGCGTACCCACGGTCGAAGCGTAGCGCGCGACCCACAGGGGGTTGGTCGTGCCGAAGCCGGCGTGGTTGCCGGTGCACTCGGACCACCAGCTGGTGGCCGTGTAGATGACCGCGTCCCGGCCGGTGCGGGACTTGTAGCGGTTCAGGAAGTCGCGGATCCAGGTCACCATGCCGCTCTTGGACTTGCCGTAGCAGGAGTCGCCGTACGGGTTCCACTCGATGTCCAGGACGCCGGGCAGGGTCTTGCGGTCCTTCGACCAGCCCCCGCCGTGGTTCACGAAGTAGTCGGCCTGGGTGGCGCCGCCGCTCGTGTCCGGGGTGGCGAAGTGGTAGGCGCCGCGGACCATGCCGACGTCGTACGAGCCGTCGTACTGCTGGGTGAAGTAGGGGTTGGTGTAGTACGTCCCCTCGGTGGCCTTCGTGTACGCCCATCTGGTGCCGCTGCCCCAGAGCGTCGACCAGGCCACGTCGCCCTGGTGGCTGGAGACGTCGACCCCCTCGGTCTGGGTGGCGCGCGGGGCCGGGGGCGGCGTGCCGTCGGTGCCGTCGTGGGCGAGGACGCCGATGCCCATGTAGGCGCTGCCACGCGTGAGTACGCCACCGCTCGGATCCGGCATGGCCGGGGGGCTGGACAGGAGCAGGAGCAGGCCGGTCAGGGTGCCGGTGAGGAGGCACCGGCGGGCCCGGCCGCGGATGCAGGTGATGGAGTTTCGCACGCTGTCCATCTGACCCGGGGGCGGGTCGTCCCGCACCCCGGGTTGCGCCCAACGAAGCTGTCCGCGGCCGGCGTTTAGCCCATGCGGGTGCTCCTCAGCCCTCGATGCGGTGCTGGGTCCAGAAGGAGGTCAGGTCCGTGCTCGTGGCGGCCTGGGCCGCGGCCTTGAACTCGGCCGTGGTGGACACGCCGTACCAGTGCGCGGTGGCGTAGTCCTTCAGCAGCTTGGCCATGGCGGTGTCGCCGAGGACGCGCCGAAGGTCGTGCAGGGCGCACTTGCCGTAGCCGTAGACCACGGTGGAGTAGCGGGAGGAGTGCGCGTCCCAGTACGCCATCGAGTTGGTGATCTTCTCGGCGCTGGAGGCCCAGGAGACGCCGCTCCAGCAGTTGCTGCCGGTCTTGCCGAGGGCGAGGTCGGTGGCGTAGTCCGTGAACGCCTCGTCCAGCCAGGGGCTGGTGTACTCGTCGTCGCCGACGATGCCGTACCACCACTGGTGGCCGATCTCGTGGGTGAGCGCGGTGGTGCTGACCAGGTCCAGGACGAAGCCGGGGTACTCCATGCCGCCGAACCAGTAGTTGTTGTCGATGACCGCGTCCAGTTCGCCGTACGGGTAGGCGCCGAAGCGTCCGGCGTGGGCGTCGACCGCGGTCTTGGCGGTGCTGAGCATCGACTGGGCGCTGGAGGAGCTGATGCCCGAGACCGAGTAGACGTTCACCGGGACGCCGGCGGCCGAGGTGCCGGAGATCTTGGTGAAGGGGCCGGCCGCCCAGGCGAAGTCGCGGACCTTCGTGGCGGTGGCCGTGGTGACGGTACGGCCGCTGGAGCCGGGCGTGTCCGTGGAGGTGCCGGTCGCCGGGACCAGGAGGGTGCTGGGATGGTCGAGGGTGACCTTGAAGTCGGCGGCCAGGGAGTAGAAGGACTCGCCGTTGTTGGTGTACGGGTCCAGGTGCCAGCCCGCGCTGTCGCGGATACCGAGGACGGGCAGGGCGTTGCCGAGGAAGCTGAACGCGCCGTCGTGGCCGAAGCGGTCGGCGCCGCTGGGCACGGTGATGCCGAGGTCGAAGCCGATGGTGGTGCTCTGGCCCTGGGCGAGCGGGCTCGGCAGGTCGATCTTCAGGGCGGTGCAGGCGACGGAGAGGGCGCCGGCGGTGCCTCCGGTGACGTTGCTGACCCTGATGGGCATCGCGTCGCAGGTGCCGTGGTAGTTGTCCCACAGCCGCAGGTACACCTCGCCGAGCGCGGTGGCCGAGGCGTTGGTGAAGGTCACGCTCTCGTGTCCGGTCCAGACGGTGCCGCTCGTGTCGCTGCTCAGGTTCACGGTGTACGACGGGGCCGCCGGGGTGCGCGTCGAGTCCGCCGGCGGAGTGGTGCCACCGGAGGCGTCGAGCGCGATGTCGTCCAGGACGAAGCTCGTCGAAAGGCTGGAGTCCTCGGTTCCGGTGAAGGAGAGGTTCACGGTCTGGCCGGCGAACGACGACACGTCGAGGGACTTCTGGACATAGCCGGTGTTCTTGTCCAGGTTCGAGTAGGTGGCCAGGGTCGTACTGCCGATCTTGGCCGTGAGCTTGTCGTAGGCGACGGACGAGGTCGTCTCGGTGGTGTCGATGTGCAGCCAGAAGGAGAGGGTGGCGGTGCCGCAGCCGGACGGGATCGTCACGCTCTGGGTGAGGGTGTCGGTGTGGGTGCTGCCGACGCCGTCGAGCCACGCGTAGGAGCTGCCCGTGTGGGCGGTCTGTCCGGAGCGGCTGGTGATCACGGTGGACGCGGAGGTGGTCCACGGTGATGTCCCGCTCTCGAAGCCGCCGTTGGTGACCACCTGGGCCGGGGTGCAGGCGGCGGCGTCGGGGGCCTCGGCGGGCTGGGCGGTGGCGGTGGTGCCGGGGAGGAAGAGGGCGGCCAGCGTGGCGACGGTGACTGCACCGGCGCCGAGGGCCCTGTGGGGGGTCGATCTCACACGCTACTCCTTTTGCGGCGGCCGGGGTCCGGCCTGCTCGATGACCGTCCGGTCGGCCTGGGTGCGCCGGGGGCGGTCCGGATGGGGCTTGCGCGCTCGTCGTGCGGGGAGGTGCGCCGCGCTCCTGTGGGTCGGGGCGCGGGCTGCCGAAAGAGTGACAGATTTGTCCGGGGCATGCCAGACGGTCATCGGCGGGTGCGCGCCCGGCTCGACCCGCGGCGGGCGATGGCCTCCGGCGGTCGAGGTCCGGGCGCGTGAGGGATCAGCGGTGATGCGGCGTCAGCAAGTCGGGCCTGACGGGTCAGTGGGGCTCCAGCACCGCGAAGACGCCGCGGGCCCGGCTGCCGTCCGGTGCCTGCCAGCCGCTCGCCACATGGCCGATCGCCCCGTCCGGCCGCACCGGCGGGTTCTCGGGCCGGGGCGTGAGGACCCGGTGGACGCGGAGCGTCGTGCCGTGGGGTGCGGGCAGGCGGGTGCCGTTCTCGTCGTCGACCGGATCCGGGGCCGACGGCTCGCCGGTGAACGGGGCGCCGGTGTACGAGCGGGTCACCTCCGGGTCGGGTGCCTCGCTGGCGTTCTGGTCCTGCGCTTCGGCCCTGCCCTCGATCAGGGCCAGCAACTCGGCGACCAGCACCGGGTCGTGGCAGCCGTCGTACGCCCAGCGCGTGCCCAGCACCCCGTGCTCCATCGTGCCCACGAGGGCGTGCTCGGCGTCCGGCAGCGGCGCGCCGCGGTACGTCAGCGGCACCAGGTAGACGGTCGGCTCAGGGGTGGCGGTGTCGGTGATCACGATGATCTCCATGCCGACCTCACCGGCGGGGTCGTCCAGCCGGAAGCCGCCGGACTTCTCCAGCGCCGGGGCGCCCGTTCCGGCCCGGTACCAGGGGCGGCCGGGCAGCCAGCCGGTGACCAGTTCCAGCTTGGTCGGCTTCAGGGTGGTCTGGTGCACGATGGCCATGCGGCGGTTCCCTTCCGTCGTGCGGGACACGAACCTCCGTAGCTTCGCACACCGTTCTCGCTGGTCAGCCGTCCGCCTCGACCTGCGCGGCGGCAACTCGGCCCGGGTGTCGGGCGTTCCGGGACGGCCGGGCGGACGCCGAGAGGTACGTGGTTGCATGGCCGAGGCCCGGGTGGACGTCCGGGTCGAGGACGACGGTCCCGGCGCCGAGCCGCCGCACCTCCCGGCCCGGCCGACGGCAGACGGGCAGACTCTCCGGGCCGGCGGTCACCCGGTCCACGCAGCAGCCGTCGGCCGCGTACCAGGTCCGGTGCCGGCGCACGCCCTCGGTGGTCCGGTCCCGATCCCCGACGCCGTGGCCGGTGTTGACGTGGCCGAGCAGCCGGGCCCGGCCGTGCGCAGGGCTCGGGCGGCGGCCGTGCACACGGGGGCAGGCGCGCTGCCGCGCCCGCCCGCCGGATTGAGGACGACCGCGTGGGTGCGGGCCGGCGCCGCAGGGAGCCGGTGTCAGGCGCCGGGGCCCAGCCCTCGCCCTCCCCCGGAACTCATTGCCTCCCGCTTCTGGTCCGCGTGACCAACCGGACGGTATACAAGCCAGGTCGAACGCGCGAGGGCCGCTCTCCGGTGCCGCCGCCGCGCGCCGCAGCGGTCACAGGGGGAGGATTCATGGCGTACGACACGCGTCCGGCGGGCGGGACGAGGAACCGGCGGCGGGCGGCCGTGCTCGGGGCGGTGCTGGGCGGCTGCGCCCTCGTCGTCGGCGGCACGACACCCGCTGCCGCGCATTCCGGCGGGCACGGTCGCGAGACCGCCTATGTGGCGCTCGGCGACTCCTACACCTCGGGCCCCGGCATCCCCCGGCAGGTGGACGCCGACTGCGCACGCTCCGACCACAACTACCCCTCGCTCGTGGCCGCCCGGCGGCAGGTGACCGCGTTCACCGACGTCAGCTGCGGCGGGGCCACGACCGCCGAGATGTGGCAGGCGCAGGGCACCAACAAGCCCCAGCTCGACGCCCTGGACCGGCACACGGACCTGGTGACGCTGCAGATCGGCGGCAACGACGTCGGCTTCGGCTCCATCATCGGCACCTGCGCCCGCCTCGCCGCACAGGACCCGGCGGGCAACCCCTGCGAGCGCTTCTACAAGGCCTCCGGCCATGACCAGTTGGCCCTCGGCATCGCGGGGGCCGCGCCCAAGGTCGACCGGGTGCTGCGGGCCGTGCACGCCCGGGCGCCGCACGCCCGGGTGGTCGTCGTCGGCTACCCGGACCTGCTGCCCGACGACGGCAGCGGCTGCTTCCCGCAGGTCCCGTTCGCCGAGAAGGACTTCCCCTATCTGCGGGACACCGAGAAGCGGCTGAACCTGATGCTGCGGCTGGTGGCCGCCGTGAACCGGGCGGAGTACGTGGACACCTACGGCGCCACGGTCGGCCACGACATGTGCAAGGCGCCGGCGGACCGCTGGATCGAGCCGCTGCAACCGGCCTCCCCCGCCGCCCCGGCACACCCCAACGCCAAGGGGGAAGAGGCCATGGCGCAGGCCGTGCTGGCCCGGCTGGAGCGGGGGCGCGGACGGAGCTGAGCCGGAGGCGGCCCCCGACGGAGGCCGCCCCGCGGTCCGGTCAGGCGCCGAGCGCGCCCAGCACCACGCCCTGGGCCTCCTCCTGCACCCGGGCGAGGTGGTCGGCGCCGAGGAAGGACTCGGCGTACACCTTGTAGACGTCCTCGGTGCCCGAGGGCCGGGCGGCGAACCAGGCGTTCTCCGTGGTGACCTTGATGCCGCCGATCGCGGCGCCGTTGCCGGGCGCCTCGGTGAGGACGGCCGTGACCGCCTCCCCGGCCAGCGTGTCCGCGGTGACCTGGGCCGGCGACAACTTGGCGAGGAGCGCCTTCTGTTCGCGGGTCGCGGGGGCGTCGATGCGGGCGTAGGCCGGGGCGCCGAAGCGGGCGGTGAGGTCGGCGTAGTGCTCCGACGGGGTCTTGTCGGTGACGGCCGTGATCTCGGAGGCGAGGAGGGCGAGGATGATGCCGTCCTTGTCGGTGGTCCACACCGAGCCGTTCCGGCGCAGGAAGGACGCGCCGGCCGACTCCTCGCCGCCGAACCCGAGCGCCCCGCTGACCAGTCCGTCCACGAACCACTTGAACCCGACCGGCACTTCGACGAGCCTGCGGCCGAGGTCGGCGGCGACCCGGTCGATCATCGTGGAGGAGACGAGGGTCTTGCCGATGCCCGCGTCGGCCGGCCAGCGGTCGCGGTGCCGGTAGAGGTAGGAGATGGCGACCGCGAGGTAGTGGTTGGGGTTCATCAGGCCCGCGTCGGGGGTGACGATGCCGTGCCGGTCGGCGTCGGCGTCGTTGCCGGTGGCGATGCGGAAGCGGTCGCGCTGCTCGATGAGGGAGGCCATCGCGTACGGCGAGGAGCAGTCCATGCGGATCTGGCCGTCCCAGTCCAGCGTCATGAACCGCCAGGTGGGGTCGGTGTGCGGGTTGACCACCGTCAGGTCGATGCCGTGCTGTTCGGCGATCCGGCCCCAGTAGGCGACGGAGGCACCGCCGAGCGGATCGGCGCCGATGCGCACGCCGGCGGCGCGGACGGCGTCCAGATCCAGGACGCTGGGCAGATCGGTGACGTACGTGCCGAGGAAGTCGTACCGCCGGGTGGTGTCCGCGGCGAGCGCGCGGGCGTACGGCAGTCGGCGTACGTCCTTCAGGCCGCCCGTGATGATCTGGTTGGCGCGGTCCTGGATCCAGTAGGTGGCGTCGGAGGCCGCCGGGCCGCCGCTCGGCGGGTTGTACTTGAAGCCGCCGTCGGCGGGCGGGTTGTGCGAGGGCGTGACGACCACGCCGTCGGCGAGGCCAGAGGTGCGGCCCCGGTTGTACGTCAGGATCGCGTGCGAGACGGCGGGGGTGGGTGTGTAGCCGTCCGCGCTGTCGATCAGCACGGTCACCTCGTTGGCGGCGAACACCTCCAGCGCGGTGGCCCTCGCGGGCTCCGACAGCGCGTGGGTGTCGGCGCCCAGGAAGAGCGGGCCGTCGGTGCCCTGGGCGGCGCGGTATTCGCAGATGGCCTGGCTGGTGGCGGCGATGTGGTCCTCGTTGAAGGCGCTCGCCAGGGACGAACCGCGGTGCCCCGAGGTGCCGAACGCCACCCGCTGTCCCGGGTCGGCCGGGTCGGGGTGCAGCGTGTAGTAGGCCGTGACCAGCCGGGCCACGTCGACAAGGTCCTCGGGACCGGCCGGCCGGCCGGCTCGCTCGTGCGGCATGAGTCCGTTCCTCCGCATCGGTGGGATCGTTCGCTCACCGCCCATCTTTCCTCGTCAGGGGCGTGGGGTGCGAGTGCGCCCCTCCAGGAACGACGCGACTCGGCCGCCCGGGCCGTGCTCGCCCGGCCGATCCGGCGTGTCGCGGCACGGCGGGCCGCCGGGCCGCGCACCCCGGATGCCGGGTCCGCGCCCGCCGGCCCGCCGCACGCCTCGCGGGGCCGGTGGCTCAGCCGATGTGGTAACTGTCCCCGTACACCTTCCAGTCGAGCGGGGTGTTCAGGTCGAGGTTGCCCTTGCGCAGGAAGACCCGCTGCTCGGTGTCGACGCGGCTGGTGTCGCTGTGCGCCTCCTCCTGCTTCATGGCCCAGACCCGGGCGTCCAGGAAGGCGTTGAGGTACGCCGTCTCGTCGCCGCCCTGGGCCGGCGGTTTGGCGCTGCGCAGGGCGCGCGCCCGGATGCTGCGGAAGCTGGTCGGGTCGTCGCCGTCGCCGTGCATGACGAGGGCGTCGTAGTAGGCGAACTGGCCGAGGGCGCGCAGCCCGTCGGCCTTGCCCTGGGCGACCGCGGGGTTGAAGTACACGCGGTCGCGTTCGTCGTTCTGGGCCTGCTGGAACGCGGTGTCCTGGGCGGCCTTGCGCCAGTCCTTGGGGTAGTTGGGGTCCAGGCCGGTGTGCGAGTCGGTGCCGTTGACCTTGCGCAGGGCGGGCAGGTACTTGGCGAGGACGTTGCCGGGCTTGCGGTCGGTGTAGAGCTGGACGAGGTCGAGCATGTCGCCGGTGCCGGAGCAGAAGCCGATGATGCCGGCGGTGTAGCCGCGGCCGTCGCCGATGTCCTCGATGTACTTGTACTGGGCCTTCCAGTCGAGCGAGGAGTTCTCCGCGCTCGACACCAGCTTCATGGCGATCTCCTTCTGCGCGGGGTCGTCCAGGCCCGGCGCAGCGGCCCGGGCCGTGGCGGCGGGCGCGACACCGAGCAGGGCGCCGGAGGCGACGGCGCCCAGCGCGGCCACGACGGCCCGGCGGGAGAGGCGGGCGGAGGAAGCTGTCTCGCGGTCTGTGTGCACCACAGGGGCTCCAAGGGGGAGTGGGGGGTGGTGAGTTGGTCCGTACCGATACTGGTAGGAAAGTTTCCTATCAAACACGGTGGGGACCGGTCACCCGGCACGCGAGAAGTTCGTAGGATCGAACAAGCTCTGGCGCCCCCGGGGGCAGGCTCAGCCGCGCCGGGCCTGCTCCCGCTCCTGCTCCCGCGTGAAGGCGTACAACTCCTTCGAGGTGGCGATGAGTTCGCGCCGTTCCTTGCGCGAACCGACCATCGGCCGCGAGCCCTTCAGCGGGACCTGGGCGCTCTCGGGCAGGAACCTGACGGTGAGCAGGCCGATGGCGCCGGCCAGCATCAGGTAGTAGGCGGGCATGAGGTCGTCGCCGCTGAGGTCGACCAGCGCGGCGGTGGCCAGCGGGGTGGTGCCGCCGAACGCGGCGACGGCGAAGTTGAAGCCGATGCCCATGGCCGCGTAGCGGACGGCGGTCGGGAACAGGGCGGGCAGGGTGGCCGCGCTGGGGGCGGCGAAGCAGGCCAGCAGCGTGGACAGGAGCAGCGCCCCGAGGATCGGCGGCCAGGTGCCGTGCGCCTTGATGAGCAGGAAGGCCGGCACGGCGAGCACGATCATCGCCGCGGCGGCGACGGCGTAGACCGGGCGTCGGCCCACGCGGTCGCTGAGCCGGCCGAGGAAGGTGATCAGGACGACGATCCACACCATGCCGATGAGCACCAGGAGGTCCGCGGAGCCGCTGGAGCGGTGGAGGGTCTCGGTCTGGTAGGTCGGCAGGTAGCCGGTGACCATGTAGTTGGTGACGTTGTAGAGCAGCACCAGGCCCATGCAGACGAGCAGGGGCCGCCAGTGATTGCGGACGATGTCCTTGAACTCGCTGCCCGCCGACTCCTGCGCCAGCGCCTTCTCGTGCTCGTCCAGTTGCTGCTGGAAGGCCGGGGACTCCTCCAGTTTCAGCCGCATGTAGAGGCCGATCACGCCGAGCGGTCCGGCGACCAGGAACGGGACGCGCCAGCCCCAGGAGAGCATCTGGCCGTCCGTCAGGGCCGCGTTCAGCGCGGTGACCAGGGCAGAGCCGAGGGCGTAGCCGGTGAAGGTGCCGAAGTCGAGCCAGCTGGAGAGGAAGCCGCGCCGGCGGTCCGGGGAGTACTCGGCGACGAAGGTGGTGGCCCCGCCGTACTCCCCGCCGGTGGAGAAGCCCTGGACCATCCGGGCCAGCAGGAGCAGAGCGGGCGCGGCGATGCCGATCGTGGCGTACCCGGGGATGACCCCGATGGCGAAGGTGCCGGCCGCCATCATGATCATGGTGGTGGCGAGCACCTTCTGCCGGCCGATCCGGTCGCCGAGCGGCCCGAAGACCAGCCCGCCGAGAGGCCGTACGACGAAGGCGGCGGCGAAGGTCGCGAACGAGGAGATGACCTGGGCGGCCGGGGAGGCGCCCGGGAAGAACACCTTGCCGATGGTGGCCGCGAGGTAGCTGTAGACCCCGAAGTCGAACCACTCCATGCAGTTGCCGAGCGCGGAGGCGCCGACGGCGCGCCGGAGCAGCGGAGGCTCGACGACCTGGACGTCGTCCGCGCGAAAGGGCCGCCGCTCGCGGCAGAGCCTGCGGGTCAGGTCGGTGCGGACCTGGCGCGGCAGCCGTGCCACGGCCCCCGGTGCCCGCGGGTCGCTCGGGGCGTACGGTTCGCCACCGGCCGTAGCACCGCTCATGAGCACCTCCTTCCCGGCCGCCTGCCCCTTTCGCCGATTCAGAAACTGAACCGCTCAATCCCATCCGGGACGGCGGTTGGACTTGCGCGGCACCAGGGAGCAGGGTGGACGGGCCCGTGCGCACACGCAGGGGCACCCGTACCGCACCACCCGGAGAAGACCCGATGACGTACGTCGCGGACCCCGCTCGCTACGACGGCACCATGCGCTACCGGCGCACCGGCCGTTCCGGACTGGACCTCCCGGTCCTTTCCCTGGGCTACTGGCACAACTTCGGCGACGACCGCCCGTTCGAGACCCAGCGCGAGATCGCGCTGCGCGCCTTCGACCTCGGGATCACCCATCACGACCTGGCCAACAACTACGGCCCGCCGTACGGCGCGGCCGAGAGCAACTTCGGCCGGCTGATCGAGCGCGACCTGGCGCCCCACCGGGACGAGCTGGTGATCTCCACGAAGGCCGGCTGGGACATGTGGCCCGGCCCCTACGGGCAGGGCGGCGGCTCCCGCAAGTACCTGCTGGCCTCGCTGGACCAGTCGCTCAGCCGGATGGGCCTGGACTACGTGGACATCTTCTACTCCCACCGGCTGGACGCGAGCACGCCGCTGGAGGAGACCATGGGCGCGCTCGACACCGCCGTCCGCCAGGGCAAGGCCCTGTACGTGGGCATCTCCTCCTACGACGCCGAGCGCACCCGGCAGGCGGCGGCGATCCTGCGCGAGCTGGGCACTCCGCTGCTGATCCACCAGCCGTCGTACAGCATGCTCAACCGCTGGATCGAGACGGACGGCCTGCTGGACGCGGCCGACGAGGAGGGCTTCGGGGTCATCGGCTTCACGGCGCTCGCTCAGGGGCTGCTCACCGGCCGCTACCTGGACGGCGTCCCGCAGGACTCGCGGGCCGCGCGGGGAACGTCCCTGGACGCCTCCTGGCTGACGGACGACATGCGGGACCGGCTGCGCGCCCTGAACGACATCGCGGCCCGGCGCGGGCAGACCCTGGCCCAGCTGGCGCTGGCCTGGGCGCTGCGGGACGAGCGGGTGACGTCGCTCGTCATCGGCGCCTCGCGGGTCGAGCAGCTGGAGCAGAACGTCGCGGCCCTGGAGAACCTCGCCTTCAGCGACGAGGAGCTGGCCGAGATCGACAAGTACGCGACCGACGGCGGCGTGGACCTGTGGCGGGATGCCCGGATGGGGAATATCGGCTGAGCCGTCGTGGCTGGTCAATGCATAGGTGAGCGCGTCCGGAGCGCCTCCGGTGACACCCGTCACTGACATGGCGGATAAGTCGGACATAATGGACTTAGTTCTGATCGCGCTCACCGCGCATTCCCTTCACGACTGCAAGGAGCCGCTCACCGCATGGCGTACGGAGCCCAGCGCAGCCACCTTCTGCCGCCGCACCCCGACCTGACCCTCGCCCGCGACTGCGAGACGTGCCTCGGCTGGGGAACCGTCGTCACCCGCGACGGGGACCACGAGCTGTGCCACATGTGCCAGTCCGACCCCGCCGTCGACGAGGGCACCGCCGCCTCCGGCTCGTAGCACTCGCCTCCCCTGCCCCGGACCCTCCCCGCGCGATCATGCGCCGGGTAGGGTCCGGGTAACGGTTTCACCAAGAACTGTTCAAGCCGGGCAGGGGGCAGCCATGAGCGCCGCACGCACCAGCAGGACGCCGTTGCCGGGTATCGGCGTCCGGTACGACCTGACGACACGCGAGCACCGCCACCTGTCGGTGGTGGCGCACCGGGACGGCTCACGCACACTGAGCGCCTACCGGCACGACGATCCCGACGCCTGCGGGCTGTCGGTCCGCCTCACCGGTCAGGAGGCGGAGGCCCTGGTGGACGCCCTGAAGCCGACCCACCACAGCCCGACCCTGCTGTCCACGACAGAGCTGGGCCTGGTGGCCGAGCGGATCGAGCTGTCCGCGGTCTCGCACTGGAACGGGCGCCTGCTCGGCGACACCCGGATGCGCACCGAGACCGGCGTGTCGATCGTGGCCGTCCTGCGCCGCGCCGAGGCGATCCCCTCCCCCGGCCCCGGCTTCCGGCTGGCCGGCGGGGACACGCTGATCGTCATCGGCACCCGCGAGGGCGTCGACGCGGCCGCCGCGATACTCGGGCGGGAGTGATCCGGGTGCACTCCTCCGCGGTCTTCCTGATCGAGTTCGGCGCCATCATCCTGGGCCTCGGACTGCTCGGCCGGCTCGCCGCCCGCCTGCGGTTCTCGCCGATACCGCTGTATCTGCTGGCCGGCCTGGCCTTCGGCGAGGGCGGCCTGCTGCCGCTCGGCACCAGCGAGGAGTTCGTCGCGATCGGCGCCGAGATCGGCGTGGTCCTGCTGCTGCTCATGCTGGGCCTCGAATACACGGCCGGTGACCTGGTCTCCAACCTGAAGACCCAGTACCCGGCCGGGATCGTCGACGCCACCCTCAACGCCCTGCCCGGCGCCGCCATGGCCCTGCTGCTGGGCTGGGGCCCGATCGCCGCCGTCGTCCTGGCCGGCATCACCTGGATCTCCTCCTCCGGCGTCATCGCCAAGGTCCTCGGCGACCTGGGCCGGATCGGCAACCGGGAGACGCCGGTGATCCTCAGCATCCTGGTGCTGGAGGACCTGTCCATGGCGGTCTACCTGCCCGTCGTCACGGCCCTGCTGGCCGGGACGGGTTTCGCCGCGGGCAGCGTCACCCTGGCCGTCGCGCTCGGGGTGGCGGGCCTGGTCCTGCTGGCAGCGGTGCGCTACGGCCGGCACGTCTCCCGCTTCGTCTCCACCGACGACCCCGAGAAACTGCTGCTGGTGGTGCTCGGCCTGACGCTGGTGGTGGCCGGTGTCGCCCAGCAGCTGCAGGTCTCGGCGGCGGTCGGCGCGTTCCTGGTCGGGATAGCGCTGTCCGGGGAGGTCGCCGAGGGCGCCCACCACCTCCTGGCACCGCTCCGGGACCTGTTCGCGGCGGTCTTCTTCGTCTTCTTCGGCCTGCACACCGACCCGGCGAGCATCCCGCCCGTGCTGCTGCCCGCGCTCGCCCTGGCCGTCGTCACCACCCTCACGAAGATCGCCACGGGTTACTGGGCGGCCCGCCGCGCGGGCATCTCGGCCCGCGGCCGGTGGCGGGCCGGCGGCACCCTCGTCGCCCGCGGCGAGTTCTCGATCGTCATCGCGGGGCTCGCCGTCACCTCCGGCATCGACTCCGACCTCGGCCCGCTGGCCACCGCCTACGTGCTGATCCTGGTCGTCCTCGGCCCGCTGACCGCCCGGTACACCGAGCCCCTCGCCCTACGCCTGACCGGCCCCCGGGACCGGCGTACGGCACCGGAGGCCATGCCCCAGGACCAGGCACCGGCCACCGGCCCCTGACCGAGCGGGTGGGGCGGCTGGACGTCGTGCCGTGGCGGCCACCGCGTTCGCCGGGGCCGTCACCGGGGACGACCTCGGCTCTCCGATCGGCCGGCCGGCGGGCTCGTGCCGTCGGCCGTGACCATGGGTGTGCCGTACAGGGCACCCATAGGGACAGGTTGTACCTCGCTGGGGTACAGCCATTGGTATGCGTCCGGCCGCCGGGAGCAGACTGGATGGCAGACCGGTCGTCAGTCGTACCGGTCCGGGCTCCCCCGGTTCGGAGAAGTGCTGGGGGAGCTTCGTCGTGTCCGGCTCCCGTTCCTCCGCTGGGCGCCATCTGATGCGTGCCTGGGTGTTACCTGTGGGTAATCCCGGATGGTTTGATGTGCGGCGCCACTCAGCCCCTTCATCGACAGGGAGATCCAGTGACGCCCTTCGCACCGCGCCGCGCCCTCGCCGCGGCCGTGCTCGCCCTCGCCCTGCCCGCGGCGGCGCTCGCCGGTACCGCGCCGGCCGCAGCCGCCGAACCGGCACCGGCACTGCGGGTCCTGACGTACAACGTCTTTCTCATGAGCAAGAACCTGTACCCCAACTGGGGACAGGACCACCGGGCCGCGGAGATACCGAAGGCGTCCTTCTTCCAGGGCAACGACGTGGTGGTCCTCCAGGAGGCGTTCGACAACTCCGCGTCGGACGCGCTGAAGCGCGCGGCGGCGGCCCAGTACCCGTACCAGACGCCGGTGGTGGGACGCAGCCGCGACGGCTGGGACGCGACCGGCGGGGCGTACTCCGCCACCACGCCCGAGGACGGCGGGGTCACCGTGCTGAGCAAGTGGCCGGTCCTGCGCAAGGAGCAGTACATCTACAAGGACGCCTGCGGTGCCGACTGGTGGTCCAACAAGGGCTTCGCGTATGTGGTGCTGAACGTCAACGGCACCAAGGTTCATGTCATCGGCACCCACGCCCAGTCCACGGACCCGGGGTGCGGCGCGGGTGAGGCGGCGCAGATGAGGTCCCGTCAGTTCCGGGCCATCGACGCCTTCCTGGACGCCAAGAACATCCCCGCGAACGAGGAGGTGCTGATCGCGGGCGACCTGAACGTCGACTCGCGCAGCGCCGAGTACGCGACGATGCTCGCCGACGCGGACCTGGCGGGGGCCGACGCGCGCACCGGTCACCCGTACTCCTTCGACACGCAGGAGAACTCCATCGCCCACGACCGCTACCCGGACGACCCGCGCGAGGACCTGGACTACGTCCTCGCCCGCGCGGGCAACGCCCGCCCGGCCGGGTGGCGCAACGAGGTCGTCAAGGAGCAGTCGGCGCCCTGGACGGTGAGCAGCTGGGGGACGTCGTACACGTACACGAACCTCTCGGACCACTACCCGCTGCGGGCCTTCGCGCAATAGCCGTCGGCACGGCACACGACGGCGGGCCCCGGCCGAAGCCGGGGCCCGCTCCTCCGGGCGGGTGCCGCCCCTGCCACGGGCGGGTGCCGCGCCTACCAGCGGTACCAGCGGCCCCGCCGGCCTCCGGTCCCGGCCGGACGGACGACGAAACCCACCAGCCACAGCACGAGCACGACGAGCGCGATCCACCACAGCGCCTTCAGGGCGAAACCCGCGCCGAAGAGAATCAGTGCCAGCAGAAGAACCAGAAGCAAAGCGACCATTTCCATCCACCTCCGCATCGACGGGTGCCCTCGAATTCCGCGATCAGCCCTCCCCCGTCCCGCCGGGTACGGGATCCGGATTTCTGGTTTGGACGACGGCGGAGCGGTAATCCGGAGATGGACCGGAAACCGCGTCGACGTTGGGATGTGACACGCGATGGCCCGCAACCAGAAGGCGAAGGCCAAGGCGGAGCAGGTCAAGGGCAAGGCCAAGGAAGCCACGGGCCGCGTCGCCGGAGACAAGCGGCTGGAGGCCGAGGGCCGTACGGAGGCGGCGCGCGGAGACGCCCGCCAGGCCAAGGAGAAGGCGAAGGACACCTTCAAGCACTGACGTGCCCCGATTCGACTGCGGAACGGGTCCGGAATTCCAGCGCAAGCGGAATTCCCGGGCCCGTTTCCTGGTGTGTCCCGGGTGGCCGGGAGCGGCCGGCCACGGCTGTCACCGCGGCCGCGCGGCCCTCAGCGGGCGTTCCGGCGCATCCGGGGGATTCCTGGCGGAGACCGCCCTTGCCCGGCGGTGCAGCGGGTAGCCGGGCAGGGACGGCACACCGCCCTGTGCGCCGGAAGGGCTCCTGATCCCGTAGGAAAAGGGCAACGCGTATGAACATCCCGCTCCGGACCCACGCGACGACGCAGGACCGCGCCACGCCCCTGCGTTACAGCCGTACCTGGGCCACCGGCGTATCCGGCATCGCCGAGGCGAGGGACGCCGTCGCCGCCCTGCTCGCCCGGGCGCGGCCCGCCCCCGGCCGGCGCCCGGTGCAGGATGCCCAGCTCGTCGTCAGCGAACTCGTCACCAACGCGGCCCAGCACGCGCCCGGCCCCTGCGCGCTGCGCCTGGAACTGCTGCCCGGCGCGATGGCGCTGCGCGTCTCCGTCACGGACACCTCCCGGCAGCCGCCGCGCCGACGCCCCCACGACCCCCGGCGGATCGGCGGCCACGGCCTGCATCTCGTGGCGATGCTCGCCCGCGACCTGGAGGTGACCCGGCTGCCCCACGGCAAGCGGGTCACGGTGACCGTGCCGCTCGTGCCCGCGGCAGCGGGCTGAGCGGTGGGCCGGCGGGCCCGTTTCGGGCGCGCGGAGCGGGGGCACCCGTGCCAGGCTCGAAGGGGAGCACCGAGAGTGAGGGATCCGGCACGGGGCGGAGGGCGGGCCGCAGCCAGATCGTGAGCGAGGAGGGACGGCATGAGCGAAGCCGACGCGGGGCGCGGGAACGCGCTGTACGGCCCGCAGCCGGACGTGTCCCGGGCCTCCGGCTACCCGGACGCCCCGCCACGGGTGGGGTTCTTCACCGACACCTCGGTGTGCATCGGCTGCAAGGCCTGCGAAGTGGCCTGCAAGGAGTGGAACGCGATCCCGGAGGACGGCCTCGAACTGACCGGCATGTCCTACGACAACACGCGCGGCCTCGGCGCCGACACCTGGCGGCACGTGGCGTTCGTGGAACAGCGCAAGCTGCTCGGCGGGCAGGAACCCGGCGTCGCGCACGACGATGTGGACGTGTTCGCCGCCGCCTCCCGGCTCGGCACCGACGCCCCCTCCCCCGGCCCCGCGACCGAACTGCGCTGGCTGATGTCCTCGGACGTGTGCAAGCACTGCACCCACGCCGCCTGCCTGGACGTGTGCCCCACGGGCGCGCTGTTCCGCACCGAGTACGGCTCGGTCGTCGTCCAGCAGGACGTCTGCAACGGCTGCGGGTACTGCGTGCCGGCCTGCCCGTACGGCGTCATCGACCAGCGCAAGGACGACGGCCGGGTGTGGAAGTGCACCCTGTGCTACGACCGGCTCGGCGTCGGACTGGAGCCCGCCTGCGCCAAGTCCTGCCCGACGGACTCCATCCAGTTCGGCCCGCTGGAGGAGCTGAGGGAGCGGGCGCGGGAGCGGATGGCGCGCCTGCACGCGGCCGGCGTGACCGACGCCCGCCTGTACGGCGAGAGCCCGGACGACGGGGTGGGCGGCGCCGGCGCGTTCTTCCTGTTGCTGGACGAGCCCGAGGTGTACGGCCTGCCTCCGGACCCCGTGGTCACCACCCGGGACCTGCCCGGCATGTGGCGGCAGGCGGCGCTGGCGGCCGTCGCACTGACCGCGTTCGCCGCCGGCAGCTTCGCGAGGCGGCCGCGATGACGCTCGGCGGTTCGGCGAGGAGACGGACGATGACACTCGGCGATTCGGCGAGGAGGCCGCGATGAGCGAGTCGGACGTCACCCGGGACGGGGTGCGGGGCGGGCGGCCCGGCCGGGAGGCGGTGACCGGTGCCCCCGCGGGCCGTCGCAGGCGCCGGCGCGGCCGGGGCGAGCAGCCGTTGGTGCCGGACGCCGAGTTCGCGTCGTACTACGGCACACCCGTGCTCAACAGGCCGACGTGGAAGCCGCTGGACATCGCCGGGTACCTGTACCTCGGCGGGCTGGCCGGGGCCTCCTCGCTGCTGGCGGCCGGGGCCGAGCTGACCGGCCGGGCGGGGCTCGCGGCACCGGCGAAGGCGGGCGCGGCCGGGGCCGTCTCGCTCTCCCTGGCGGCCCTCATCCACGACCTGGGCCGGCCGGCCCGGTTCCTGAACATGCTCCGGGTGATCAAGCCCACCTCCCCGATGAGCGTGGGCTCGTGGCTGCTGGCGGGGTACGCGCCGCTGACGCTGACCGCCGCGGCCACCGAGGTGGCGGGCCGGTACCGGCTGCTGGGCTCGGCCGCCACGCTGGCCGCCGCCGTCCTCGGCCCGGCCGTGGCGACGTACACCGCGGTGCTGCTCTCGGACACGGCGGTGCCCGCCTGGCACGAGGGCCACCGGGAGCTGCCGTTCGTCTTCGCGGGCTCCGCCGCGACCGCCGCGTCCGGACTCGCCCTGGCCGCGGCCCCGGTCGCCGAGGCGGGGCCCGCCCGCCGGCTGGCCGTGCTGGGTGCCGCGCTGGAACTGGGCGCCTTCCGGGTCATGCGGCGGCGCATGGGCCTGGCCGCCGAGCCCTACAGCCAGGGCCTGCCGCACCTGTTGCTGGGCGCGGCCGAGGCGCTCACGGCGGGCGGAGCCGTCCTGGCGCTTCGCTCAGGACGGCGCCGGGGCGTCGCCGTGGCGGCCGGTGCCGCGCTGCTCACCGGCTCGGCGGCGCTGCGCTTCGGCGTGTTCCACGCGGGCGTGGCCTCCGCCGAGGACCCCCGGTACACGGTCGTAGCCCAGCGGGAACGGCTCCGGGGGCGGGGCGGTTGACCCGTGGGGAGCCCGCCCCGTCCGGCCCTGTCCGGCCGGGGCGTTCCGCGGCCGAGATGCCGTGATCGCGCGGCTGCGGGAAAATCCAGGAATCCAGCGGGTGGAGGGAGTGGAGTCGTGGGCGTACGCACCTGGATCGACTCCTGGCCGGTCTACCGCCAGCTCACGGGCACGGACCCGCTGGGCCGGGGAGCCGCCGCCAAGAGCGCGCGCAGCGCGCGGCTCACGCCACGGGTGGCCACGGCCGACCGGGTGGTGAAGTCCGTCTGCCCGTACTGCGCGGTGGGCTGCGGCCAGAACGTGTACGTCCAGGACGGCGAGGTCACCCAGATCGAGGGCGACCCGGACTCCCCCGTCTCGCGCGGGCGGCTGTGTCCCAAGGGCGCGGCGAGCCTCCAGCTGACCACCGGGGACGCCCGCGAGCACCAGGTCCTCTACCGGCGCCCGCACGGCACCGACTGGGAGCGGCTGGACCTGGACACGGCGATGGACATGATCGCCGACCGGGTGATCGCGGCGCGCCGGGCCGGCTGGCAGTGGGAGGTCGACGAGACCCGCACCCGGCGCACACTCGGCATCGCGAGCCTCGGCGGGGCCACGCTCGACAACGAGGAGAACTACCTCATCAAGAAGTTGTTCACCGCCCTGGGCGCGATCCAGATCGAGAACCAGGCGCGTGTTTGACACTCCTCCACCGTTCCCGGTCTGGGAACCTCGTTCGGCCGCGGCGGCGCGACCACCTTCCAGCAGGACCTGCAGAACGCGGACTGCATCCTCATCCAGGGCTCGAACATGGCCGAGTGCCATCCGGTCGGGTTCCAGTGGGTGATGGAGGCCAAGGCCCGGGGCGCGAAGGTGATCCATGTCGACCCGCGGTTCACCCGCACCAGCGCGCTCGCCGACGTGCACGTGCCGCTGCGCGCGGGCACGGACATCGCCTTCCTCGGCGGCATCGTCAACCACGTGCTCCAGCACGAGAAGTACTTCCGTGAGTACGTCGTGGCGTACAGCAACGCGCCGGTGATCCTGCGGGAGGACTTCCGGGACACCGAGGACCTGGCCGGTGTCTTCTCCGGCCTCGACGCCGCCGGCCGCAGCTACGACAACACCACCTGGCAGTACGAGGGCACCGAGATGCAGGCGGCCTCCGGCGAGCGCGACCAGGAGTACGAGGAGCGCACCGGCGCCGGCCGGTCGGTGACCGAGGCGGCACGCGGCGAGGCGCACGGCGCCGGCGGCCCGGTGATCGGCGAGGGCGAGCCGGAACGGGACGAGACGCTCACGCATCCGCGCTGCGTGTTCCAGGTGCTCAGGCGGCACTACGCCCGCTACACGCCGGAGCTGGTCGAGCAGGTCTGCGGGGTGCCGCGGGACCTGTTCCGCCAGGTCTGCGAGCTGCTCACGGAGAACTCCGGACGCGACCGGACGACGGCCTTCGCCTACGCGGTCGGCTGGACGCAGCACACGGTGGGGGTGCAGAACATCCGGGCCGCCTCCGTCCTGCAGACACTGCTCGGCAACATCGGCCGGCCCGGCGGCGGCATCCTGGCCCTGCGCGGCCACGCCTCCATCCAGGGCTCGACGGACATCCCGACCCTGTTCAACCTGCTACCCGGCTACATCCCGATGCCGCACGCCCACCAGAACCAGGACCTGGCCGCCTTCGTCGAGGCCGAGGCCGCGCACAAGGGCTACTGGGGCAACATGCGCGCGTACCTGGTGAGCCTGCTCAAGGCGTACTGGGGAGACGCGGCAACCGCGGACAACGACTTCTGCTTCGACTACCTGCCCCGGCTGACCGGCTCCCACTCGACGTACGAGACGACGATGGCCCAGTTGGACGGGGTCTGCAAGGGCTACTTCCTGGTCGGCGAGAACCCGGCGGTGGGCAACGCCAACGCGAAGCTGATGCGCCTCGGCATGGCCAACCTGGACTGGCTGGTGGTCCGCGACTTCTCGCTCATCGAGTCGGCGACCTGGTGGCGGGACGGCCCCGAGATCGAGACCGGCGAGCTGCGGACCGAGGACATCCGCACCGAGGTGTTCTTCCTGCCGGCCGCCGCGCACACCGAGAAGGACGGCAGCTTCACCAACACCCAGCGGCTGCTGCAGTGGCACCACCAGGCGGTCGAGCCGCCCGGCGAGGCACGCAGCGACCTGTGGTTCACGTACCACCTCGGCCGGATCATCCGGGAGAAGCTCGCCGGGTCCACCGACGAGATGGACCGGCCGGTGCTCGACCTGACCTGGGACTACCCGACGAAGGGCAGGCACGCCGAACCGGACGCGGAGGCGGTCCTCGCCGAGATCAACGGCCGGGACGCCGACGGCCGTCCGCTCTCCTCCTACGAGCAGCTGAAGCCCGACGGCTCGACGGCCTGCGGCTGCTGGATCTACTGCGGGGTCCGCGCCGACGGCGTCAACCAGGCGGCCCGCCGCAAGCCGGGCCGGGAGCAGGACTGGGTGGCCGCCGAATGGGCGTGGGCCTGGCCGGCCAACCGGCGGATCCTGTACAACCGCGCCTCCGCCGACCCGCGGGGCCGGCCGTGGAGCGAGCGCAAGGCACTGGTGTGGTGGGACCCGGAGCGGGGTGAGTGGACGGGGCACGACGTCCCCGACTTCAAGAAGGACAAGGCGCCGGACCACCGGCCGTCCGAGGACGCGACCGGCCCGGAGGCCCTGTCCGGTACGGACCCGTTCATCATGCAGGCCGACGGCAAGGCCTGGCTGTACGTGCCGTCCGGGCTCACCGACGGACCGCTGCCGGCGCACTACGAGCCGCAGGACTCCCCGTTCCGGAACCTGGTCTACGACCAGCAGCGCAACCCGGTACGGCACTTGCCGCCGCCGCATCCGGACAACCGCTACCAGCCCAGCGGCGGCGAGCCCGGCTCCCGGGTGTTCCCCTACGTGGCCACCACCTACCGGCTGACCGAGCACCACACGGCGGGCGGCATGTCCCGCTGGCAGCCGTATCTGGCGGAGCTGCAACCGGAGTTCTTCTGCGAGGTGTCCCCGGAGCTGGCCGCCGAGCGGGGCCTGGCGCACACCGGGTGGGCGACGATCGTCAGCGCGCGGGGCGTGGTCGAGGCGCGGGTGCTGGTCACCGACCGGATGACACCGCTGACCGTGCACGGGCGCCGGCTCCACCAGGTGGGGCTGCCGTACCACTGGGGTCCGAACGGCTACAGCACCGGGGACGCGGCCAACGAGCTGCTGCATCTGTCCCTGGACCCGAACACGCACATCCAGGAGACGAAGGCGTTCGCCGTCGACATCCGCCCCGGCCGGCGCCCGCGGGGTCCGGCGGCCGTGGCGCTGGTGCGGGCCTACCGGGTCCGGGCGGGCATCGACGCACGCACCGGGACGGAGCTGTGAGCGGTCCTACCTGAGCACGACGGAGTGCGTTCCGCGCGGCACCAGTTCGCCGACCACCGGCGCTCCGGGCACCTCTCCGGCGACGAGCAGCCCGCCGGAGGTCTGCGCGTCGGCGAGCAGCAGCCGGGTGTCCGCGTCGGTGTCCCCGAAGTCGGTGTGCGGCGCGACCCACTCCAGATTGCGCCGGGTGCCGCCGCTGACGTACCCGTCCCGTACGGCCTCCCGGGCGCCCTCCAGATACGGCACGGCGGCGGTGTCGACGACGGCGGTCACCCCGGAGGCGCGGGCCAGCTTGTGCAGATGGCCGAGGAAACCGAACCCGGTGACGTCGGTGGCGCAGTCGGCCCCCGCGACCAGCGCCGCTTCCGAGGCCTCCCGGTTGAGGGCCGCCATCGTCGCGACGGCGTGTGCGAACCGCTCTCCGGTGGCCTTGTGACGGTTGTTCAGGATGCCGGTGCCCAGCGGTTTGGTCAGCGACAGCGGCAGCCCCGGCCGGCCCGCGTCGTTGCGCAGCAGCCGCTCGGGATCGGCGAGGCCGGTGACGGCCATGCCGTACTTGGGTTCCGGGTCGTCGACGCTGTGCCCGCCGCCGACGTGGCAGCCGGCCTCCGTGGCGACGTCCAGCCCGCCGCGCAGCACCTCGCGGGCGAGGTCGAACGGCAGCCGGTCGCGCGGCCAGGCGAGCAGGTTGACGGCGAGCACGGGCCGGCCGCCCATCGCGTACACGTCGGACAGGGCGTTGGCGGCGGCGATCCGGCCCCAGTCGTAGGGGTCGTCCACGACGGGGGTGAAGAAGTCGGCCGTGCACACCAGGGCGGTCCCCCGGTGCGTGACCACGGCGGCGTCGTCGCCGGTGGCGAGGCCGACGAGGAGCGGTGTGTCCCCGCCGGTGAGCGGCGGCGCGGTCAGCCCCGCGACCACCTCCTCCAGTTCACCGGGCGGGATCTTGCAGGCGCAGCCACCGCCGTGGGCGAACTGGGTGAGCCGTACGGGCGTCTGATGGGCCGGTGTCGTTGTCATGCCGGTGGTCTCCTGGGGCAGTAGCCTGACGGGCGGTGGAGGCGTGTGGGTGCCTGGTGGCCCTCCCGGTCTTCAAAACCGAGGTGCCCGAGGATCTCGGGCAGGCAGGTTCGATTCCTGTCCGTCTCCGTCCACCGCGTCCGGACGGCAGCGCCGGTGCTGCTCGTCGACGCGTTCCGTGTGCCCCCGGGCGTCCAGGAACTCCAGCAGCGGTACGGCCACCCGCCGGGTGGTGTCGAGTGCGCGCCGGGCCTCGCTGAGCGTGAACGGCTGCGGCAGCGCGCGCAGGACGGCGGCGGCGTCGGCGTCCGCGCCGGGCAGCAGCACGATTCCGCCGGCGATCCGCAGCAGGGCCCCGGCGGCTGCCGCGGCGGCCAGTGCCCTGCGGTCGAGCCCGAGTTCGGCGAGGCGTCCGGCCTCGGGGGCCCGGAAGGGAGTGCGGGCGAGGTCCTGGCGCAGGGCGTCCACGGCCGCGCGGACGGGCGCGGGCAGAGCGGGCCGGAGGCTGTCGGGCGGGTACAACCGGCCCTGCCGGGACAGGAGGGGCGTCGCTGCGGCCAGGGCGTCGACCAGGGCGCGGTCGGGCAGGCCGAGCAGTCGGCGGGCCGCCTCCGTGGGCAGGCCCGGCTCCAGCGGGTGGGCGCGGGCGTGGTCGCGGACCTGGGCGGCCAGCCGGTCCTGGAGGGCGCTCCAGTGCGCCGGGTCGGCCAGCCAGTCCCCGGCGACCGGATCGCCTGGCGTCGCGATGCCCATCGCCCGCAGGTCGGCGCGCCGGACGAGTCCGCGCCGGCGCAGTTCGGCGGCTCCGTCGGGTCGGCCGTGCATGCCGTCCAGCTCGGCCGCGCGGGCCCGGCCGGCGCCGCGCCGGGTCAGCCGGGGCGGCCGTACGTCCAGGACGGTGACACCGCAGGGCAGGCGGCTGCCGCCGGGTTCGCGGAGCACCGCGCGGTCGCCCACCCGCAGGGGCAGCCCCCGGCGAAGGGTGAGCCGGGCGGTGTCCGGGCCGAGCGGGCGGACGGTCACCGGCACGGCGGCCGTACCGATGTGCAGGGTGACGCACCGGGGCAGGTCGGCCACCGGCTCCCCGGTGACCCGTACGTCGGCGACCTCGGTGCGCAGCCAGCGGTCCGGGGTCAGCAGCACCTGCCCGCGGCGCAGGGTGCCGTCCCCCGCACCGTGCACGTTGACGGCGACGCGGGCCACCGCGCCGACGGCCGTCCGCTCCTCGTGCAGGGCCTGCAGGCCGCGCACCCGCAGCGCGGCCTCGCCGTCCGCGGTGACCAGCCGGTCGCCGACGCGCAGGGTGCCCGCGCCGAGGGTGCCGGTCACCACGGTGCCGTGACCGTGGACGGTGAACGCCCGGTCCAGCCAGAGGCGTACGTCGGCGTCGGTGTCCGGCGCGGGCAACTCGTCCCCCAGGCGGGCCAGTTCGCTGCGGAGTTCGTCCAGTCCCGCGCCGGTGACCGCGCTGACCGCGACCTGCGGCACCTTGCCGAGGGAGGTCCCGGCCAGGCGCTCGACGGCGTCGGCGCGCACCGGTTCCGGGTCCGCGAGGTCGCTGCGGGTCACGGCGAGGACCGCGTGCCGGACGCCGAGCGCGTCGAGGACGGCCAGGTGCTCCTGCGACTGGGGCTGCCAGCCCTGGTCGGCGGCGACCACGAACAGCACGGCGGGGACGGGGCCGACGCCGGCCAGCATGGTGGCGACGAACCGCTCGTGCCCGGGTACGTCGACGAAGGCGAGATCCTCCCCGGCGAGGCGGGTCCACACGAAGCCCAGGTCCAGGGTGAGACCCCGGCGGCGCTCCTCCTCGTGCCGGTCGGGCTCCATGCCGGTGAGGGCCCGTACGAGTGTGGACTTGCCGTGGTCGACATGACCGGCGGTGGCGAGAACCCGCATCACGCCCGCCCTTCCACGGCGCCCTCCGCCACCACGGCCTCCGGTCGCTTCGTCGATGCCGATCGCACGGCCTCTGCCAGTCGGTCGTCCTCCTCCGGTGGTACCGATCTCAGGTCCAGCAGGCAGCGTCCCGTCTCCAGGCGGCCGACGACCGGGGTGCGGGCGGTGCGCAGCGCGGCGGCGTACGGCTCGGGCAGGGACAGGGCCGCGCTGGGCAGGGTGACCCCGGGTGCGCCCCCGCCGCCGACCGTGGCCGCGCTCTCGACGGGCCGTACGTCGATGCCGTCGGCGGCCAGCGCGGCGGCGAGCCGCTCGGCGCGGGCCGTGAGCCGGGCCGGGTCGGCGGTGAGGGCGAGGGCGGTCGGGGTGGGCGGGCCGGTGAGGGTGGCTTCCAGGGCGGCCAGGGTCAGCTTGTCGACGCGCAGGGCGCGGGCCAGCGGATGCCGCGCCAGGGCGTGGACCAGGTCCTCCCGGCCGAGCAGGAGCCCGCACTGGGGTCCGCCGAGCAGTTTGTCGCCGCTCGCGGTGACGAGCGCGGCTCCGGCGCGCAGCTGGGTGTCGGCGTCGGGTTCCCCGGGCAGGGCCGGGTGCGGGGCGAGCAGCCCGGAGCCGATGTCGACGACGACGGGGACGCCGAGGCCGGTGAGGTCGGCGACCTCGGCCGACCGGGTGAAGCCGGTGATACGGAAGTTGGACGGGTGGACCTTCAGCACGAACCCGGTGTCGGGCCCGATGACGGCCGCGTAGTCGGCGGCGGTCGTCCGGTTGGTCGTACCCACCTCGCGGAGCCGGGCGCCGGTCGAGACGAGCAGGTCGGGCAGGCGGAAGCCGTCGCCGATCTCCACCATCTCGCCCCGGCTGACGACGATCTCCCTGCCCGCCGCGAGGGCGGTGGCGGCCAGGGCGAGCGCGGCGGCGCCGTTGTTCACGACGTGCGTCGCGCCGGCGGCCGGGACTCTCTCGCGCAGCGCGGCGAGCGCGGAGCGTCCTCTGCGCGCCCGGACGCCGGTCGCGAGGTCGAGTTCGACGTCCGTGGGCCCGGCGGCCTCCCGGACCGCCTGCCGGGCGGCGGCGGACAGCGGGGCCCGGCCGAGGTTGGTGTGCAGCAGCACGCCGGTGGCGTTGATCACCGGGCGCAGACCGCTCGCGGTGCCGGGCAGCAGGTCCAGGGCCGTCCGCGGGACCTGTTCCGGGGTGATGCCGCCGGTGCGGGCCCGTTCCTGCGCCTGCCGTACGGCGGCCTTCACGCGGCGCGCGCCGAGCCGGTGCACGGCGGCGGACAGCAGGGGGTCGTTCAGGAGGGTGTCGGTGCGCGGGATGCGGCGGCGTGCGTCGGCCGCGTCGCGGTGCCGGGGCGGCTCCCCGGGCCCTGGCACGCTCGGCGTGGTCTCCTCGCCCGTCCGTCCTGGTACCGGCCGCTGCTCCATGGCGCCCCCGTCCCTCCCGGTCCGGCCCTGTGCCTGTACGGCTCCGCTCATCGTCTCCCAGTGCCCCCGGCGGGCCGTCCGACACGCCGGGAGGGAGGTCAGGGCGCCCCGGTCGGCCAGGGCCGGTCGTCGATCTCGTCGATCTCGGTCTCGGGCCGGGGCGGCGGGGCCTCGCCGGCGGTGAGGTGTTCCAGCACCTCGACCAGCTCCTGGCAGGCCTTCTCGACCGACCGGCGGGTGGTGCGCTGCTCGGTGATCACGGCGGACAGCAGCAGCGCGGTCAGGGCCATGGCGCCGTTGAACGCCTGGAGCTTCACCATCACCTCGATCCGGTTCAGCCCGGCGAACGCGCCGACGCCGTCCGTGGCGGCGACGGTGGCCACCACGGAGGTGAACAGCGCGCAGAGGACACTGCCCACCAGCTGGAAGCGCAGGGCCGCCCAGATGATGAGCGGGTAGACGAGGAAGAGCAGGCTGAGCGAGCTGTGGGCGGCCAGCGGCACGAGCACGCAGGTGACGACGGCCAGCGCGGTCGCTTCTTTCCAGCGCCCCAGGGGCAGCGGGCGGCGGGCCTGGTACAGCAACAGCAGCAGCGGGGTGACGATCAGGACGCCCATCGCGTCGCCCACCCACCAGGCGAGCCAGACGGGCCAGAAGCCGTCGGCGGCCAGATGGTCCGTGAGGACGAGGAGGCCGACACCGACGGTCGCGCTGATCAGCATGGCCGCCAGTGCGGCAAGGAACACCAGGGCGAGGCCGTCGCGCAGCCGGCTGAGGTCGGTGCGGAAGTGGGCCCGGCGCAGCAGGAGCGCCGCGCACACGGGTGCGGCGGTGTTGCCGAAGAGGATGCCGAGCACGGAGATGTCGGGCGTGGTGAGGTACAGGACGGAGAAGAAGGCGCCGAGCGTGATGCCGGGCCAGCAGTGCAGGCCGAGGATCAGCAGCGCGGCGACGGCCACGCCGGTGGGCGGCCAGATGGGGGTGACGACGGCGCTCTCGATGGTCAGCTCGCGCAGCAGGCCGAGCCGGGCCGCCGCGTAGTAGCAGGCGGCGACGGCCAGCGTCTGGACGACCAGGCCGCCCGGCCGGCGCAGCTCCTCGATACCCACCACAGCAGCCATCCCACACCGATGGCCGCGGGTCGGCGAGGCGAGAGACGTTCCCGTCCGGCCCTATGGCTGAACGCCGGTGTCGGGTCCGTCCAGGCCCACGACCAGGACGGCGGCGTCGTCCTCGTGCCCGACGCTCTCCGCGCCCTTGATCACGGCTGCCGCGAGCGCGTGGACTTTCAGACCGGCGACGGCGGCGATACCCGCGAGCCGCACCACCTGGTCGAGGCCGTCGTCGATGTACAGCGAGGGCCCTTCCACGACACCGTCGGTGAGCAGGACGAACACCGCGCCGGTGGTGAGCCGGTGCCGGCTCACCGGGTACTCGACGCCCGGCTGGATGCCGAGCGGCGGTCCGCCCTCATCATCGACGACGCCGGACTTTCCGTCCGCCGTGGCCCACACGAAGGGGATATGGCCGGCCCGGGCGCTCTCCAGCACGCCGGTGGCCGGGTCGAGCCGCATGAAGGTGCAGGTGGCGAAGAGATCGCTGCCCAGTGAGAGCAGCAGGTCGTTGGTGCGGGCCAGCAGTTCGCCCGGCTCGCCGGTGACCGAGGCGAGCGCCCGCAGTCCGGCCCTGACCTGCCCCATGAAGGCCGCGGCCTCGATGTTGTGCCCCTGCACGTCCCCGATGGCCAGCCCGATCCGGCCGTCCGGCAGGACGAAGGCGTCGTACCAGTCGCCGCCCACGTTGAGACCGCGGTTGGCGGGCGTGTACCGCACGGCCAGACGGAGGCCGGGCGCGGCAGGCAGGTCCCGCGGGAGCATGCCGCGCTGCAGGGCGATGGCCAGCTCGACCTGGGTCCGCTGCGCCTCCGCGCGCTGGCGCGCCTGGGCGGTGAGCGAACCGAGCCTGGCCAGCAGCTCGTCGCCGTGGTCCGTGGGGCGCTTGCGGGGCATCGATCACTTCCGGCGGGGCGGCGGCTCCCGGAATGCCTGCCACCTGAATTTTCGGCAAACGTCTAGATTTTACCTATATGAGGTGATCGCGCCCCGGGGAAGATCCCGCTCAGCGGATCCCGGAGTCGATGCCGGTGATCAGCGCGGGCCCGAGCGGTGCGGTCCGCTCGTCCAGTCCCGCGTCCCGGAGCGCGGAGTCCGCGAGCCTGCGCGCCTCCTCCTCGGCGTGCGGGCCGGTGTCCGCGTCGACGGTCAGACGGAGGATGAAGGTGTTGTCCTCGTTGACGCTGAGCACGTCCAGGCCCTCGGCGCTGCCCATGCGTGTGCCGTGCGGATCGGCGGGCCGGAGCGCCTGGGCCAGCCGGGTGCGGGTGCCGTCCTCGATTCCGGTGGTGAAGGTGCCGGGGACGGTGATCACGTAGGTCGTCATGAGACGGTCCTTTCCTCGGGCGTCCCCCCGTCTACCCCGATTCGCGGGCTTCGCACAGCGGAGGGCGGGCCGCGGGGCCATATCGCTGTCACCGCCGCCGCGCCGTCGTCCCCCGGACGGTGGACGTACCCGTGTCGGCTCCGGGGAGGGCGGGGCGGGGGTGGGAGATTACGGGTGCGGCCTCCGCCCGCTCCCTTCCCGTCTTCCTTCCCGAAGGACCCCCATGCGCCTGTGTCGTCCGCTCGCCGCCGCACTCGGCGGGCTCGCCCTCGTTCTGACCACCACGGGTTCCGCGCTCGCCGCCGACGGCACGTTCGCCTGGATCGGACCCAAGGGCAAGGCGTACGCCATCGACAGCCCGCCGGACAACAAGTGCTTCGACATGGCCCAGGAGGCGCGCGGCGCCCGCAACGCGACGAAGAAGCCGCTCGTCGTCTACACGAAGAAGAAGTGCAAGGGCTCGGCGCTGCGGCTCGCCCCCGGTAGGTCGGCGTCCGACAGCGCCCGCTTCGCCAGCGTGATCTTCAATCCGCGCTGACCGTACCGTCGCGCCCCCCCGGGGGGCGTGAGCCCCCCTCAGATCCAGCCGTCCAGCGCGCCCATGAAGCCGTCGAAGTCGTCCCGGAAGAGGTTGTGCCCGGCCCCCTCGACCGTGCGGACCTCGAAGCCGCGCCGCACCAGCTCCTCGGCCAGGCCGGGTCGTACGAGGTCTCCGGTGCCGGCCAGCACCACCAGCGAGGGCACCACCGGGCGAGCCGGTGTCCGGCTGACCGAGTAGATGCCCGGCAGGACGGCGGCCGAGGCGGGATCCCAGTCCGCGAGCGTGGCCAGTTCGATGTCCACGTCGAGGTCGTCCCAGCGCCGGTTGAGGCTTCTGATCATCGTGCGGTTCGCGCTCTTGAAGGCGGCGAAGTACGCGGACGCCTGGACCAGTTTCTCGCGCATCTCCCAGGCGGGGTCGCAGTAGACGGCCCGCTCGGGCGCCAGGCGCTCGACGGCACCGGCCAGCGCCATGGCCCCGAGCGAGTGGCCGATCACCAACTCCGGTCGCTCGGGGAGGGTTTCGACGAGGTCGCCCGCCCAGCTCTCGGGGCTGTACTCGCCCCGGCCACTCGCGCCGTGCCCCCGCAGGTCCACGCCGATGACCCGGTATCCCTTGCCCGCGAGGACGGGTGCGACCCGGTGCCAGGTGCGGTGGTCGGACATGATCCCGTGCACGAGGACGGCGACCCGGTCGCCGGTACCCCACTCGTGCGTGTGCAGCCTCATCGGTAGTTCCTCCCCCGTCGCAATGCGTCTGATCATGTCATCACGGCCGGTGCCGGTTCCACCCTCGACGGACGACCCACGCCCGGTCGGTCCGGCGGGGGGTCGCCACCGCGCTGGTCGCGCTCTGGGCCGTCGTGCCGCACTTCCCCCCTGATCCAGCCGTCCGGGGTCACCCGGGCACCCCCTCCGGACCCCGCTCGGGCATGTGGTTATCATATGAGCGCTGCCTAGCTCGAAAGATGGATCTGTGACTGTCAACGACGACTCGTTCACCAACTGGAAGATCCGCGAGGAGATCGCGGAGTCGATGATCCCGCTCATCGGGAAGCTGCACCGCGAGCAGGACGTGACCGTCCTGCTGCACAGCCGCTCCCTGGTGAACAAGTCGGTGGTCAGCATTCTGAAGACGCACCGCTTCGCCCGGCAGATCGCCGGTGCCGAGCTGTCGGTCACCGAGACCATGCCGTTCCTTCAGGCCCTGACCGCCCTCGACCTCGGCCCGTCCCAGATCGACCTCGGCATGCTGGCCACCATGTACAAGGCCGACGACCGCGGCCTGAGCGTGGCCGAGTTCACCGCCGAGGCGGTGGCCGGCGCCACCGGCGCCAACAAGATCGAGCGCCGCGAGCCGCGCGATGTCGTCCTCTACGGCTTCGGCCGCATCGGCCGCCTCGTCGCCCGCCTGCTGATCGAGAAGTCCGGCTCCGGCAACGGCCTGCGGCTGCGCGCCATCGTCGTGCGCGGCGGCGGCGCCCAGGACATCGTCAAGCGCGCCTCGCTGCTGCGCCGCGACTCCATCCACGGCCAGTTCCAGGGCACGATCACGGTGGACGAGGACACCAGCACGATCGTGGCCAACGGCAACGAGATCAAGGTGATCTACGCCGACGACCCGTCGCACGTGGACTACACCGAGTACGGCATCCGCGACGCCATCCTGATCGACAACACCGGCAAGTGGCGCGACCGCGAGGGCCTGTCCAAGCACCTGCGCCCCGGCATCGAGAAGGTCGTGCTGACCGCGCCGGGCAAGGGCGACGTCCCGAACATCGTGCACGGTGTCAACCACGACACCATCAAGCCGGACGAGCAGATCCTGTCCTGCGCCTCCTGCACCACCAACGCGATCGTCCCGCCGCTGAAGGCGATGGACGACGAGTACGGCGTGCTGCGCGGCCACGTGGAGACCGTCCACTCGTTCACCAACGACCAGAACCTGCTGGACAACTACCACAAGTCCGAGCGCCGTGGCCGCTCCGCGCCGCTCAACATGGTCATCACCGAGACCGGCGCCGCCTCCGCCGTCGCCAAGGCGCTGCCCGACCTCAAGGCGAAGATCAGCGGCAGCTCGATCCGTGTCCCGGTGCCGGACGTCTCGATCGCGATCCTCAACCTCCAGCTGGCCCGCGAGGCCACCCGTGAGGAGGTCCACGACTACCTGCGCGAGATCTCGCTGACCTCGCCGCTCAAGCGCCAGATCGACTTCATCACGGCGCCGGACGCGGTCTCCAGCGACTTCATCGGCTCGCGCCACGCCTCGATCGTGGACGCCGGCGCCCTGAAGGTCGACGGCGACAACGCGATCCTCTACCTCTGGTACGACAACGAGTTCGGCTACTCCTGCCAGGTCGTCCGGGTCGTCCAGCACGTGTCGGGCGTGGAGTACCCGACGTACCCGGCGACGGCGGTCTGACCCCTGTCCCGCAGTACACGTACGGCCGCCGACCGGGGTTCCGGTCGGCCGGTCGGGTTGTGGGGACCTGACGGGCCGGAAGGCTGGTTGACGGTCGCC
>NZ_JBEYYR010000043.1:0-84764 GCF_040645635.1 Streptomyces sp. NPDC046727 | reverse complement strand
CCGCCGCCCCCGCGCCCCCCCCGCGCGCCCCCGCCGCCCCACCCCCCCACCGCGCCCCGGCCCGCGTCGGGCGCGTTGGCGCGCCCGGGGGGGGGGGCGGCCGCGCGCCCCCCCCCCCACGACAGGTCCATCGCGCCGGGCTCCTCCGGGTTCGGGAAGGCGACCGTCGGGAAGTCCGGGTCCGGCTCGGCCTGCTCGGCGACCAGCACCGGCTCGGGGAAGCCGGCGCGGGCGAACGCGGCCAGCAGGACGTCCTTGCCGACGCCGTGCATGGCCGTGTAGACCGTGCGGGCGGTGCGGGGGGAGTCGGGGGCCAGGACCGCGTCCGTGCGGGCCAGGTAGGCGTTCAGGACCGCGTCGTCCAGGGTCTCCCAGCCGGTCTCCGGGCGGGGTACGTCGTGCAGCGAGACGATCGCGTCGATCTCGGCGGCGATCTCCGCGTCCGCGGGAGGCACGATCTGGGAGCCGTCGCCGAGGTACACCTTGTAGCCGTTGTCCCGGGGCGGGTTGTGGCTGGCGGTGACCTCCACGCCCGCGACCGCGCCGAGGTGCCGTATCGCGAAGGCCAGGACCGGGGTGGGCAGGGGGCGGGGGAGGACGGCCGCGCGCAGGCCGGCGCCGGTCATGACGGCGGCGGTGTCCCTCGCGAAGTCGGCGGACTTGTGGCGGGCGTCGTAGCCGATGACGACGAGGCCGGCGTTGTCGTCCCCGTGGGGGGTCCCGTTCTTCTTCAGGTACGCGGCGAGGCCCGCGGCGGCTCGGATCACGACGCTGCGGTTCATGCGCATCGGGCCGGCGCCGAGTTCGCCGCGGAGACCCGCGGTGCCGAACTGCAGGGTGCCGCTGAAGCGGGCGGAGAGTTCGGTGACGTCACCGGCCTCGATCAGCTTGGCCAGTTCGTCCCGGGTCTCCGCGTCGGGGTCCTCGGCGAGCCATGCGCTGGCCTTGGCGATGAGATCGTCGTGCACCTTGGGATCAACCTCTCCGTGTCTGCGTGGTCCACTGGGGGCTCCGCCCCCGACCCCCGTCTCCCACCCGCCCGCCTCGGACTGCCGGCTGGAAAGCCGGCGGATGGGCTCGGCGGTGATTACAGCTTGCCCAGTACCTGCGTCAGCAGCTCGCCCATGCGCGCCGCAGAGTCGCGGCCCGCCTGGAGGACCTCCTCGTGGTTGAGGGGCTCGCCGGTCATGCCCGCGGCCAGGTTGGTGACCAGGGAGATGCCCAGCACCTCGGCGCCCGCCTCACGGGCGGCGATGGCCTCCAGGACCGTGGACATGCCCACCAGGTCCGCGCCGATGACGCGCGCCATGCGGATCTCGGCCGGGGTCTCGTAGTGCGGGCCGGGGAACTGGGCGTAGACGCCCTCCTCCAGCGAGGGGTCGATCTCCTTGCACAGGGCGCGCAGGCGCGGCGAGTACAGGTCCGTCAGGTCGACGAAGTTGGCGCCGACGATCGGGGAGGTCGCCGTGAGGTTGATGTGGTCGCTGATCAGCACCGGCTGGCCGGGGCGCATGCCCTCGCGCAGGCCGCCGCAGCCGTTGGTGAGGACCACGGTCTTGCAGCCGGCCGCGACGGCCGTGCGGACGCCGTGCGCGACGGCGGCCACCCCACGGCCCTCGTAGTAGTGGGTGCGGCCCAGGAAGACCAGGGCCCGCTTGTCACCGAAGGAGTACGAGCGGATCTTGCCGCCGTGCCCCTCGACGGCCGGCGGCGGGAAGCCGGGCAGCTCGGTGACCTGGAACTCGGCGTCGGGTGCGCCCAGGGCGTCGACGGCCGGAGCCCAGCCGGAGCCCATCACGAGGGCGACGTCGTGGGTCTCGGCGCCGGTGAGGGCGCGCAGGCGCGCGGCGGCGGCGTCGGCGGCGGCGTAGGGGTCGCCCTGGATGTCGTCCGGAAGAAGAGATGCGTTCACGCCGACGAGGGTAACCGGTCTTCGCCTACGCGCGTAGATGACAGAGCCCACGGGATTGGTTTCGTTGTCTTGTCGTTTTCCACAAACGGTGGGCAAACGGGGCGGAAACCCGCAGGAAGTGACGCGGGGAGGCGGGGAGGGGCCGGCTCAGCAGGGGCGCTTGCGGAGTTCCATCACATAGTCGTGCGGGGCCCCCGCCGACTCCGCCGCGTCCGCGATCTCGCCCAGGTAGCGGGCCGACGGCAGGCCGCCCTCGTGGGCGTCGAGGACGTACGTCCAGGCCGGTTCCTCGCCGTCCAGGGTGTGCACGCGCACGCGTACGCGCCGGTAGAGGTCGAGGCCCACGCCCTCCCACCGGTCGAGCGACTCCTCGTCCGAGGGCGCGATGTCGTACAGGCCGACGAAGACCTGGGCCAGCGGGTCCTCGACGATCGTCGCCAGCGCGCCCTCCCAGCCCAGCTGCTCGCCGCCGAACGTCAGCCGCCAGCCGTTCAGCCAGCCGGTGGCGCGCAGCGGGGAGTGCGGGGCGCGGTGGGACATCAGACGCGCGTCGAGGTTGCCGGCGTACGCGGCATAGAGCGACATGGACAGAGGGTACGGCAGCCGCCCCGCACGCCTCAGGCGTCCCGCGAGTGACTCCGGTGGCGCCCCCGGGCAGTAGCACGTTGAAGCGTGCGGGACAATGGAGTACGTGACTCGGATCGTGATCATCGGTGGCGGACCCGGCGGATACGAGGCGGCGCTGGTCGCCGCCCAGCTCGGCGCGGAGGTGACCGTCGTCGACTGCGACGGTCTGGGCGGAGCGTCGGTACTGACCGACTGCGTGCCGTCGAAGACCCTTATCGCTACGGCCGAGGTGATGACCACCTTCGACTCCTCCTACGAGGAGCTGGGGATCATCGTCGCCGACGACACCCCGCCGCTGGAGCAGGCGGCCCGGGTGGTCGGGGTGGACCTGGGGAAGGTGAACCGCCGTGTGAAGCGGCTCGCGCTCGCCCAGTCCCACGACATCACCGCCTCCGTCACCCGCGCCGGCGCCCGGGTCATGCGCGGCCGCGGCCGGCTGGACGGCATGCAGGCCCTCGACGGGTCCCGCAAGGTCGTCGTCACCGCCGCCGACGGCACCGAGGAGACTCTCACCGCCGATGCCGTCCTCATCGCGACCGGCGGCCACCCGCGCGAGCTGCCCGACGCCCAGCCCGACGGCGAGCGCATCCTGAACTGGACCCAGGTCTACGACCTCACCGAGCTGCCGGAAGAGCTGATCGTGGTCGGGTCGGGTGTGACCGGTGCCGAGTTCGCCGGTGCCTATCAGGCCCTGGGGTCGAAGGTCACGCTCGTGTCGTCCCGCGACCGCGTGCTGCCCGGTGAGGACCCGGACGCCGCCGCCGTCCTGGAGGACGTCTTCCGGCGCCGTGGCATGAACGTCATGGCCCGCTCCCGCGCGCAGTCCGCCAAGCGCGTCGGCGACCGGGTCGAGGTGACGCTGGCCGACGGCCGGGTCATCGGCGGCTCCCACTGCCTGATGGCCGTCGGCGCCATCCCGAACAGCGCGGGCCTCGGCCTGGAGGAGGCCGGCGTCAAGCTGCGCGAGTCGGGCCACATCTGGACCGACAAGGTCTCGCGGACGACCGCCCCTGGCGTGTACGCGGCCGGTGACGTGACCGGTGTCTTCGCCCTCGCGTCCGTCGCCGCCATGCAGGGACGTATCGCCATGTACCACTTCCTCGGCGACGCGGTGGCCCCGCTGAACCTGAAGACGGTGTCCTCCAACGTCTTCACCGACCCTGAGATCGCGACGGTCGGCTACACGCAGGCGGACGTCGACGCGGGCAAGATCGACGCCCGGGTCGTGAAGCTCCCCCTCCTGCGCAACCCGCGCGCCAAGATGCAGGGCATCCGGGACGGCTTCGTGAAGATCTTCTGCCGGCCGGGCACCGGGATCGTCGTCGGCGGTGTGGTCGTCGCGCCGCGCGCCTCGGAACTGATCCATCCCATCTCGATCGCCGTCGACAACAATCTGACGGTCGAACAGATCGCGAACGCGTTCACGGTGTACCCCTCCCTTTCGGGGTCGATCGCAGAGGTCGCCCGGCAGCTGCACACCCGCAAGGCGAGCGCGGAGGCCTGACCGGCCGGGCCGACTTCCCGCTGGTCACGGGGAGTTGCGGCCTGTGCGGGCGGCATAGTCGGGGCGGGCGGGCTCTATACCACTTCCCGCCCCACCATGCGAACAACTTCTGTTATTCGGCGCAAACTGCTGAAAGCAGACGGTCGCTGGGGTTACTGTCAGTTTCGTGTTCGCTGCTGAACGTCGCCAATTGATCCTCGAAATGGTGCGAGCGAACGGTGCCGTGTCGCTCCGTGAACTCGCCCGCGTCGTCCAGACCTCCGAAGTGACCGTACGGCGGGACGTGCGCGCACTGGAGGCAGAAGGACTCCTCGACCGCCGCCACGGCGGTGCGGTACTGCCGGGTGGGTTCACGCGGGAGTCCGGCTTCCCGCAGAAGTCGCATCTCGCGACCGCCGAGAAGACGGCCATCGCCGACCTCGCCGCGGGTCTCGTCGAAGAAGGCGAGGCCATCGTGGTCGGCGCCGGTACGACCACGCAGGAGCTGGCCCGCCGGCTCGCGCGCGTGCCGGGCCTGACGGTGGTCACCAACTCCCTCCTGGTGGCCCAGGCGCTGGCCCACGCCAACCGGGTGGAGGTCGTGATGACCGGAGGCACCCTGCGCGGCTCCAACTACGCGCTGGTCGGCTCCGGTGCCGAGCAGTCCCTGCAGGGGCTGCGGGTCTCCCGGGCCTTCCTCTCCGGAAGCGGCCTGACGGCAGAACGTGGCCTCTCCACCTCCAACATGCTCTCGGCATCCGTCGACCGGGCCCTCGTCCAGGCCGCCGCGGAGGTCGTGGTCCTCGCCGACCACACCAAGCTCGGCACGGACACGATGTTCCAGACCGTGCCGACCGACCTCATCACCCGGCTGGTCACCGACGAGCCGCCCGGCCACGACGACCGTGCCGCCACGGAGTTGCAGGCACTCGCCGACCAGGGGGTGCAGATCGCCGTCGCGGGGGCGACCGGGTCCCCGGGGGGTGACCAGGTCCCGGCGGGCCGCCGCGCTCCCCTGCCGGGGCCACGGAGGGGTCATGTGGGCCTTCGCTCGGGGGCGGGGCTGGAGCCTACGGGCGCTGAGCGGGGGCGCGTCGCCGATTTGCGGCGGCGCTAGCCTCCAGGCGCGGTCGCCCTGGCCCCCTGGAGCCTCGGGAGCCCTCCGAGCCCCGGAAAGCCGTCCGAGCCTCGGAAAGCCCTCCGAGCCCCGGAAAAGGGTGACGCCCGATAGACCGAGGCTGTCGGTCCACCGGGCGTCCCTGTGAAGCGTGGGATCAGTCCTTGATCTCGCAGATGGCCGCGCCCGACGTGAGGGACGCGCCGACCTCGGCGGTCAGGCCCTTGATGGTGCCCGCCTTGTGGGCGTTCAGGGGCTGCTCCATCTTCATGGCCTCCAGGACGACGACCAGGTCGCCCTCCTTGACCTCCTGGCCCTCCTCGACCGCGACCTTCACGATCGTGCCCTGCATCGGCGAGGCGAGGGTGTCGCCGGAGGCCACCGGGCCGGACTTCTTGGCCGCGCGGCGCTTCGGCTTGGCGCCGGCGGCGAGGCCGGTGCGGGCCAGGGACATGCCGAGCGAGGACGGGAGGGAGACCTCCAGGCGCTTGCCGCCGACCTCGACGACGACCGTCTCGCGGCCCAGCTCCTCCTCCGCCTCGGCGTCGGCGGGAGCGGCGAACGGCTTGATGTCGTTGACGAACTCGGTCTCGATCCAGCGGGTGTGGACCGTGAAGGCCTCGTCGGAGCCGGTCAGCTCGGGGGCGAAGGCGGGGTCCCTGACGACCGCGCGGTGGAACGGGATCGCCGTCGCCATGCCCTCGACCTGGAACTCGTCCAGGGCGCGGGCGGCCCGCTGAAGAGCCTCCTCGCGGGTCCGGCCGGTCACGATCAGCTTGGCGAGCAGGGAGTCCCAGGCCGGGCCGATGACCGAGCCCGACTCCACGCCGGCGTCCAGGCGGATGCCGGGGCCGGACGGCGCGTCGAACCGGGTGACCGTGCCGGGCGCCGGGAGGAAGTTGCGGCCCGGGTCCTCGCCGTTGATGCGGAACTCGAACGAGTGGCCGCGCAGCGCCGGGTCGTCGTAGCCCAGCTCCTCGCCGTCGGCGATGCGGAACATCTCGCGGACCAGGTCGATGCCGGCGACCTCCTCGGTCACCGGGTGCTCGACCTGGAGACGGGTGTTGACCTCCAGGAAGGAGATCGTGCCGTCCTGGCCGACCAGGAACTCACAGGTGCCCGCGCCCTCGTAGCCGGCCTCCTTCAGGATGGCCTTCGACGCGCGGTACAGCTCGGCGACCTGCTCGTCGGACAGGAACGGCGCCGGCGCCTCCTCCACGAGCTTCTGGTGGCGGCGCTGCAGCGAGCAGTCACGGGTGGAGACCACGACCACGTTGCCGTGCTTGTCGGCCAGGCACTGGGTCTCGACGTGGCGGGGGCGGTCGAGGTAGCGCTCGACGAAGCACTCGCCGCGGCCGAAGGCGGCGACCGCCTCACGGACGGCCGACTCGTACAGCTCGGGGACCTCTTCCAGGGTCCGGGCGACCTTCAGGCCCCGGCCACCGCCACCGAACGCGGCCTTGATCGCGATCGGCAGACCGTGCTGCTCGGCGAAGGCCACGACCTCCTCCGCGCCGGAGACCGGGTCGGGCGTGCCGGCCACCAGGGGCGCGCCGGCGCGCTGGGCGATGTGCCGGGCGGCGACCTTGTCACCCAGATCGCGGATGGCCTGCGGCGGCGGACCGATCCAGACCAGGCCGGCATCCAGGACGGCCTGCGCGAACTCGGCGTTCTCCGAGAGGAAGCCGTATCCGGGGTGGACGGCGTCCGCGCCGGACTCCCGGGCCGCGTTCAGGACCTTCTCGATGTCCAGGTAGCTGGTGGCCGGGGTGTCACCGCCCAGGGCGAACGCCTCATCCGCGGCGCGGACGTGCAGAGCGTCCCGGTCGGGGTCTGCGTAGACGGCCACGCTCGCGATCCCGGCGTCCCGGCAGGCCCGGGCCACGCGGACAGCGATTTCGCCACGGTTGGCGATGAGCACCTTGCGCACGATTGAGGCTCCCTCCTTGAAACAAGCCGAGTTTAGGGACTGCCGACACGGCACTTCGACCCGTCCCCAATGGTGAGCTTGCCCACACGGAGCGTGATTCGAGGCTCGCTCGACCCGAGAAAGCCCTTGTCGCACCTCGGTACGCAGGACTCCTTCGGAAAACCCTAGCCCTGTCATGTGGTCAAGGTCTCTGTGAGGGCGTGCTGCGCCCCACTCTGATTCTTTGTCGAGTCCCTACGAATGGCCCAATGATTCTTTGCTGTCGCCCGAACCCTTGTCCCTGGGTTTACCCGTTAGTAGCGTTCGCGCTGTCTCGAACGTACCTGAGGTAACAGGCTGCTGGCGTGAGAGTGGGTGGGGACCGGTGGTGCGCAGACCGGTGGCATGGGTCGTGGCGATCGTCCTCCTGGTGGAGGCCGTCGTCATAGCCGCGCTGAACTGGTTCCTGGGGGTGGTCGTCGACCGGCAGGACATGTCGCTGGCCGGCCTCGACCCGTCCACGATGTCGGCGTCCTCGAAGATCGGCGGTGTCGTCTTCGGCGGCTACTTCGCGCTGTGCGCGCTGGTGGCCGTGCTCGTCGCGGTGCGCGACCGCGCCCCGGCCGGCTTCGGGCGGATCCTGCTGATCAGCGCGGCCGTGGTGCACGGCCTGCTCGGCGCGTTCGCCTGGGGCCTGGTCGGCTGGACGGCGTTCCTGTTCATGGTGGTCGTCCTCGGGCTGATCGTCCTGCTCCTGATGACGTACGACCGTGCGGACGGCCCCGAGAGCGCGGCCGGCCCCGGCGCGCCCGGGGCGGACGCCGGCCCGGCGGCACGGGCGGAGCCGGGCGCGGCGCCCGCCGGCGCGGGCGCGCCGGCGAGCCGTACGGACGAGCCGCAAGACGGGGACGACGGCCCGCAGGACTCCGTCCCCGCCCAGGTCAGCGCTCCGGTGACCACAACTCCGTGATGCCGACGCCCAGTTCGGCGAGGAGCTTGCGGATCAGGGGCAGGCTGATGCCGATCACGTTGCCGTGGTCGCCGTCGATGCCCTCGATGAACGGCGCCGAACGGCCGTCCAGGGTGAAGGCGCCGGCGACGTGGAGGGGCTCTCCGGAGGCGACGTAGGCGGCGATCTCGGCGTCGGTCGGTTCGCCGAACCGGACAACGGTGGAGGCGGTCGCCGACACGTACCGCTTCGCCTCCGTGTCCCACACACAGTGACCCGTCTGGAGTACACCGGCCCGTCCGCGCATGCTCTTCCAGCGGGCGGTGGCCTCCTCGGCGTCGGCCGGCTTGCCGAGCGCCTGCCCGTCCAGCTCCAGCACCGAGTCGCAGCCGATCACCAGGGCGCCCTGCACCTCCGGCTTCGCCGCCACGACCGAGGCCTTCGCCTCGGCCAGGGCGAGCGCCAGCTCCGCCGGGGTGGGGGCGGTGACGGCGTCCTCGTCGACGCCGCTCACGATCACCTCGGGGGCGAGACCGGCCTGCCGGAGCAGGCCCAGCCGGGCGGGGGACTGAGAGGCGAGCACGAGTCGCCTGCGGCGCTTAGCGGTCATGCGGTCAGGTTAGTCAGGGTGTGCCGTCCGGCTCACCTCAGACCGATGCCGATCATGATCAGAATCATGGCCAGAGCGATGAGAACGCCGAGCCGCCGAAGCATGTTCTGCGCCTCGCGCAGCTCCTTCGGCGGCTCGTTCTCGGGGTCTGACCACAGCATTCCCCCAGCGTGGGGCTTCGGCCGGGGAGGGCGCCTGAGTAGGCGTACTCAAGTTGGTGCCGGTGTTGTCCCACTGTGCGCCCACGCGGCGGAGCCGCATATCGGCACAGCCCCGCGCCCCTAGGGGGTTGTCCCTCAGCTCGGCCAGTAGGTGCGGGTCCAGGACACCGGACCCGGCTTGGGCAGGCGGGCCGCCGCGATGCGGGACGGGTCGGACCACGCGTCCTTGGGGCCCTCCGCGCCGGACGGAGCTGTCGCTGCCGCCGCGGCGCGGGCGCGGACCACCGCCAGGGCGGCGGCGAGCTCCTCGGGGGTCGGGTTGCCTCGTACGACCTTGATGTTCATGACCGCTCCCAGGGTCCGCGGGGCCTAGAGGGGGATGTTGCCGTGCTTCTTGGGCGGCAGGGACTCCCGCTTGGTGCGCAGCTGGCGCAGCCCGCGGACGATGTGCGCGCGGGTGTCGGACGGCATGATCACCGCGTCGATGTAGCCGCGCTCGGCCGCGATATAGGGGTTGAGGAGGGTGTCCTCGTACTCCCGCATGAGCCGGGCCCGGGTCGCTTCGACGTCCTCGGCCTCGGCGATCGTGCGGCGGTGCAGGATGTTGACCGCGCCCTGGGCGCCCATGACGGCGATCTGGGCGGTGGGCCAGGCGAGGTTGAGGTCGGCGCCCAGGTGCTTGGAGCCCATGACGTCGTAGGCGCCGCCGAAGGCCTTGCGGGTGATGACCGTGATCAGCGGGACCGTCGCCTCGGCGTAGGCGTAGATCAGCTTGGCGCCGCGGCGGATGATGCCCGTGTGCTCCTGGTCGACGCCGGGGAGGAACCCGGGCACGTCGACGAAGGTGAGCACGGGGATGTTGAACGCGTCGCAGGTGCGGACGAAGCGGGCCGCCTTCTCGCTCGCGTCGATGTCGAGGCAGCCGGCGAACTGCATCGGCTGGTTCGCGACGACGCCGACGGGGTGGCCCTCGACCCGGCCGAAGCCGGTCACGATGTTCGGCGCGAACAGCGCCTGCGTCTCGAAGAACTCGGCGTCGTCGACGACGTGTTCGATCACCGTGCGGATGTCGTAGGGCTGGTTCGCGCTGTCCGGGACCAGGGTGTCCAGCTCCAGGTCCTCGGCACTGACCGTGAGGTCCGCCTCCTCCGGGAAGACCGGGGGCTCGGAGAGGTTGTTGGACGGCAGGTACGACAGCAGCTGCTTGACGTACTCGATGGCGTCCTTCTCGTCGCCCGCCATGTGGTGCGCCACGCCGGAGGCGGCGTTGTGGGTGCGGGCGCCGCCCAGCTCCTCGAAGCCGACGTCCTCGCCGGTGACGGTCTTGATGACGTCCGGGCCGGTGATGAACATGTGCGACGTCTGGTCGACCATGACCGTGAAGTCGGTGATCGCGGGGGAGTAGACCGCGCCGCCCGCGCACGGGCCGACGACCAGGCTGATCTGCGGGATCACACCGGAGGCGTGGGTGTTGCGGCGGAAGATCTCGCCGTACGCACCGAGGGAGGCGACGCCTTCCTGGATGCGGGCGCCGCCGGAGTCGTTGATGCCGATGACCGGGCAGCCGGTCTTCAGCGCGAAGTCCATGACCTTGACGATCTTCTGGCCGTAGACCTCGCCGAGGGCGCCGCCGAAGACGGTGAAGTCCTGGGAGAAGACCGCTACGGGGCGGCCGTCGACCGTGCCGTAGCCGGTCACCACGCCGTCGCCGTACGGGCGGTTCTTGTCCAGTCCGAAGTTGGTGGAGCGGTGGCGGGCGAACTCGTCCAGCTCCACGAACGATCCCTCGTCGAGGAGGAGTTCGGTGCGCTCACGGGCCGTCAGCTTGCCCTTGGCGTGCTGCTTCTCGACGGCGCGCTCCGAGCCGGCGTGCGTCGCTTCATGGATGCGACGCTGGAGATCCGCGAGCTTCCCCGCGGTCGTGTGGATGTCGATCTCGTGGATCTCGTGACGCTCTTCCGGCTCGGACATCGGGATGCGGCTCCCTGCCTGCTCAAAAGGGGGGACGGTTACTCATCCGTAGAGTAGTGGCGGGCCTACCGATCAGCACTGCGTCGTTTACCACACCTAGGGTGGCTTGCATGACGCCGCAGAATCCATCAGACGACAGCCGCTGGTCCGACCTGGACCGTCCCCCTCTGAACGCCGCGGCACTGCGGCGCGCCCTGGTTCGGGAGGGGGGCCTGTACCGGGAGATCGAGGTGGTGCAGCGGACCGGTTCCACGAATTCCGACCTGGCCGCGCGGGGCGCCGCCGGGGGCGCCGACGAGGGTGCGGTGCTGGTGGCGGAGGAGCAGACGGCGGGGCGGGGGCGGCTGGACCGCCGCTGGACGGCGCCGCCGCGGTCCGGTCTCTTCTTCTCCGTCCTGCTGAAGCCGGCCGAGGTGCCGGTGGCGCGGTGGGGGTGGCTGCCGCTGCTGACGGGCGTGGCGGTGGCGACGGGGCTGGCGCGGGCGGCGGGCGTCGACACGGCACTCAAATGGCCGAACGACCTGCTGGTGACTGTGGGTGGGGAGGAGCGCAAGGCCGGGGGCATCCTCGCCGAGCGGGCCGGTGAGGACGGGGTCGTCATCGGCGTGGGCATCAACGTCTCCCTGCGCGCGGACGAGCTTCCCGTCCCGCAGGCGGGCTCCCTGGCGCTGGCCGGGGCGTCGGGCACGGACCGGGATCCGCTGCTGCGGGCGGTGCTGCGGTCGCTGGAGGACTGGTACGGGCGGTGGCGGGCCGCGGGCGGGGATCCCGCGGTGAGCGGTCTGCAGGAGACGTACACGGCGGGCTGCGCGACCCTCGGGCGGGCGGTGCGGGCGGAGCTGCCGGGCGACCGGGTGGTGGTGGGGGAGGCCGTGGCGCTGGACGGGGACGGGCGGCTGATCATCGCCACGGAGGAAGGGGTGCAGGAGCCGGTGGGCGCGGGCGACATCGTCCATCTGCGGCCCGCGTGAGCGGACGCCTGCGGCGCAGCTGCGGGTGAGTGGGGGTGCCTGTAGCGCCCACGGTGGTGCGGAGTCGCCGTGCGCGGCTGCGGGCACGTGCCATCGCTTCCCGCCATGGGCCGCTGCAGCTCCCTGGGGGCGCGGGGAACTGCACGACCAGCCGCGATGTACCCGCGGGTGCTCACGGCGATCGAGCGTTCGCCCGGCCAAGGGCACCACTTACCGGTGCTGATCAAGTGCACCCTCGGCCGAACCCGACGGAGTGAGCTGGCGCACACCTGCCGTAGAGTTGAGGCCGGTCGATACCTGACCGCGGCAGATCGGAAGGGCAGCAGGCGTGACCGTCGACGACACGGGCTCCGGCGCGGGCGGGGACGGCCGGATGGACCCCCACGCCGCCGAGAACGGCGAGGACCCGCTGGCCCTGCGGCTCGAACAGCTCATCCTGGGCGCCGAGCGCCGCTACACCCCGTTCCAGGCGGCCCGCAGCGCCGGCGTCTCCATGGAGCTGGCGTCCCGCTTCTGGCGGGCCATGGGCTTCGCGGACATCGGTCAGGCGAAGGCCCTCACCGAGGCCGACGTGCTCGCGCTGCGGCGGCTCGCCGGTCTGGTGGAGGCGGGGCTGCTGAGCGAGGCCATGGCGGTGCAGGTGGCCCGGTCCACGGGGCAGACCACCGCCCGGTTGGCGGAGTGGCAGATCGATTCCTTCCTGGAGGGGCTGACCGAGCCGCCCGAGCCGGGCATGACCCGTACCGAGGTGACGTACCCGCTGATCGAGCTGCTGCTCCCGGAGCTGGAGGAGTTCCTGGTCTACGTCTGGCGCCGGCAGCTGGCCGCCGCGACGGGCCGGGTCGTCCAGGCGGGCGACGACGAGGAGATGGTCGACCGGCGGCTCGCGGTCGGTTTCGCCGACCTCGTCGGGTTCACGCGGCTGACGCGCCGGATGGAGGAGGAGGAACTCGGCGAGCTGGTCGAGGCCTTCGAGACCACCGCCGCCGACCTGGTCGCGGCGCGCGGCGGCCGGCTCATCAAGACCCTCGGCGACGAGGTGCTGTACGCGGCGGACGACGCGGGTGTCGCCGCGGACATCGCGCTGCGTCTGGTGGAGACGCTGGCGAACGACGAGACGATGCCCGAGCTGCGGGTCGGCATGGCGTTCGGCACGGTCACCACCCGGATGGGCGATGTGTTCGGTACGACGGTCAACCTGGCCTCCCGGCTGACGTCGATAGCCCCCCGGGACGCCGTCCTGGTGGACAGCGCCTTCGCCGAGGAGCTGATCCGCTCCGGCGAGGCGCCCGTCTCGGAGGCGGAGGCGGCGGAGGCCGCGGCGGCGGCCGAGAAGGAGGGCGAGGAGCCGCCGGCGTACCGCTTCGCGCTGCAGCCGATGTGGCAGCGCCCGGTGCGTGGGCTCGGCGTGGTCGAGCCGTGGCTGCTCGCGCGCCGCGACGGCCAGTCCTAGTCATCCGGTACGTCCACGCACAGTCCTATCACCGGTATGCACACCCCGCCGGGGTCGGACGGCTCCGGCGTGCCGTGGTCCGGCGCGGGGGTACCGGTCGGGGCGGGGGTCGTGGGTGCCGGGGCCGGGCGTGGGGCGGATCTCGTCGGCGTGGGGTGCGGTGTGCGGCCGGGGGAGTCGTTCGGGGCGCCGGTCGGGGTCGTGGTCGGTACGGCGGTGGTGCCGGCCGGTGCCGGGGAGCCGGTCGGTGTCGGTGCGGGGGTCCGGCCGCCCATGACGGAGGTCGCCGAGGGCAGTGCGGTGGGCGCGGCGGCGATGGTGGCCGCGGTGTTCGCCGAGCGGCTCGTGGGCCCGCCGCCCGCGTCGAGCCGGGGCTCGGCCTCCGCCGTGCCCGGCGCGCCGGCCCCCGGGTCGGGGGCGACCCGGACCAGGCTGAGCACCCCCGCGGCCAGGGCGAGACCGCCGGCGGCCAGCAGCACCTTGCGGGGGCGGGGCTTGCGGTGCCGGCCGCGCCCGTTTCCCGGCTCGCGTTCCTGCGTAGCGGACTGTGCAGGTATCGGTGTCATGGGTTCCCTCCCCGCCGCGCCATGGCGGAGCGCACGCTATGCGCTCCTGTGGGCGGTCTGCGGGGAGACGGCCGGGATGTCACTCGAACGGGCGTAGCCCCCCGGGCTTTCCCGGGGTCGGGTACGGCTGCGATGATCGGGCCGACAGGGCGTTAACCCGCGTTAACCGGAGGGTGTCATGAGCGAGGAGCGGTTCGGGGAGTTCGTGCTGGTGCGGCGGCACGGGCATGTCGCTGAGCTGGTGCTGGACCGGCCCAAGGCCATGAACGCCGTCTCGACGGAGATGGCCCGCTCCCTCGCGGGCGCGTGCGCCGCGCTCGCCGGCGACCGGGAGGCCCGGGTGGTCGTCCTGACCTCCTCGCACGAACGGGCGTTCTGCGTGGGGGCGGACCTGAAGGAGCGGAACTCGTTCAGCGACGCGGACCTGGTACGGCAGCGGCCGGTGGCCCGGGGTGCGTACACCGGGGTGCTGGAGTTGCCGATGCCGACGGTCGCGGCGGTGCACGGCTTCGCGCTGGGCGGCGGTTTCGAGCTGGCGCTGTCCTGCGACCTGATCGTGGCGGACCGTACGGCGGTGGTGGGACTGCCGGAGGTGTCCGTGGGCGTGCTCCCGGGCGGCGGCGGTACGCAGCTGCTGCCGAGGCGGGTCGGCGCGGCGCGCGCGGCCGAGCTGATCTTCTCCGCCCGGCGGGTGGAGGCGGCGGAGGCGGCCGAGCTGGGGCTGGTGGACCGGTTGGTGGAGGAGGGGCGGGACCGCGAGGAGGCGCTGGCCCTGGCCGCCACCATTGCCGGCAACTCACCGGTCGGACTCCGGGCCGCCAAGCGGGCCCTGCGGCTGGGGCACGGGCTCGATCTCCGGGCAGGACTGGAGGTCGAGGACGCCGCGTGGCGTTCGGTGGCCTTCTCCGGGGATCGGGCGGAAGGCGTGGCGGCCTTCAACGAGAAGCGCAAGCCGGAGTGGCCGGGGGAGTAGGCCGCACACGGCACCTGATCGCCGCATCAATGCCCCGAATACCCACATTCCTCCCTAACCTGGAGTAATGGGCGAGGACAGGCGGCTGGCCGCAGTCGTGGCGCTGGCGCAGGGCATGGCGGCGGCGCACACCCCGCAGGACTCCTGGCGGGCCGCCGCCCTCGGTGCCTGCCACGCGCTGGACGGCAGCTTCGCCGCGCTGTCGGTGTGGGAACGCGGGCTGGGCCGGCTCCGGGTCCTCGTGAACGTGGGGGAGCGCCGCCCGGACGAGGAGGAGTTCCCGGAGGCCGAGGCCTACCCGGTGCACCAGTTCCCGGAGATCACCGAGTTCCTGCACGAGCGGTGGGCCGGCGGCGGGGGTCCCAACGCGTGGGTGGAGACCGCCGAGGGGACGGCCGCCGGCACCCGCGGGTACTTCCATCAGCGGGTCGCCGCCCTGCGCCGTCGCGGCCGCGGCTGCTGTGTCGTCGCCCCCGTGGTGCTGCACGGCCTGGCCTGGGGCGAGCTGTATGTGGCGCGCGCGGTCGGCGAGCCCCTGTTCGCGCGGGCCGACGCCGAGTTCGCCACCGTACTCGCCGCCGTCGTGGCCGCGGGCATCGCGCAGACCGAGCGGCTGGAGGAGGCCCGCCGGCTCGCGTACACCGACGCCCTCACCGGGCTCGCCAACCGCCGTGCCGTGGACGTACATCTGGAGGAGGCCGTCGAGCGGCACCGTGCGGACGGTGTCGTCGTCAGTCTGGTCGTCTGCGACCTCAACGGGCTCAAGCGGGTCAACGACACCCTCGGGCACGCCGTCGGCGACCGGCTCCTTGAGCGCTTCGGCTCGGTGCTCTCGCTGTGCGGCGCGATGGTGCCGGGCGCGCTGGCCGCGCGGCTCGGCGGGGACGAGTTCTGTCTGCTGGCGGTGGGCCCGCCGGGTGATGACGTCGTCAAGGCCGCCGACGAACTGTGCCGTCGGGCGGGGGAGTTGGAGCTGGGCGAAGGGGTCGCCTGCGGGGTCGCCTCGACCGAGGAGCCGATCGGGGAGGTGCGTGACGCCCGGCGGCTGTTCCGGCTCGCGGACGCCGCCCAGTACCGGGCCAAGGCCCTGCGCCTGGACCGGCCGGTGGTGGCCGGCCGGGAGGGCCCGGACGACCCGGTCGTACGGTTGGCCGACGAGCCGCCGCCCGCGCGGGCCGAGCGGCGCCGGTTCCGCGGGCGCCGGCCGTGAGGCGAAGCCCACACCGCGGGGTAAGGGGTGCCCCCGGTTCCCACTAGTGACATCGCCGCATTCAATGCGTACGCTCCTGAATATGGATATGCACACTGTGGTGGTGGGGACGTCCGGAGTCACGGCGTCCGACGTTCTCGCCGTGGCGCGCGGCGGTGCCCGCATCGAGCTGTCGGCAGAGGCGGTGGCGGCCCTCGCGGCGGCCCGGGAGATCGTGGACGCGCTGGCGGCCAAGCCGGACCCGGTCTACGGCGTCTCCACCGGCTTCGGCGCCCTGGCTACCCGGCACATCAGCCAGGAACTGCGCGCCCAGCTGCAGCGCAACATCGTCCGCTCGCACGCCGCCGGCATGGGGCCGCGGGTCGAGCGGGAGGTCGTACGGGCTCTCATGTTCCTGCGGCTCAAGACCGTCTGCTCCGGGCACACCGGCGTCCGGCCCGAGGTCGCGCAGACCATGGCCGACGTGCTGAACGCCGGGATCACCCCGGTCGTGCACGAGTACGGCTCCCTCGGCTGCTCCGGCGACCTGGCCCCGCTGTCCCACTGCGCCCTCACCCTCATGGGAGAGGGGGAGGCCGAGGGTCCCGACGGCAGCGTCCGGCCCGCCGGCGAGCTGCTCGCGGAGCACGGGATCGCCCCCGTCGAGCTGCGTGAGAAGGAGGGGCTCGCCCTCCTCAACGGCACCGACGGCATGCTCGGCATGCTGATCATGGCCCTCGCCGACCTGGACACCCTGTACAAGTCCGCCGACGTCACCGCCGCCCTCAGCCTGGAGGCGCTGCTCGGCACCGACAAGGTGCTCGCGCCCGAGCTGCACGCCATCCGCCCGCATCCGGGGCAGGGCGCCAGTGCCGCCAACATGCTGGCCGTGCTGAAGGATTCCCAGCTCACCGGGCACCACCAGGACGACGCCCCGCGCGTCCAGGACGCCTACTCGGTGCGCTGCGCCCCGCAGGTCGCCGGCGCCGGACGCGACACGATCGCGCACGCCCGCCTGGTCGCCGAGCGGGAGCTGGCCTCCGCCGTGGACAACCCCGTGGTGCTGCCCGACGGACGCGTGGAGTCCAACGGCAACTTCCACGGCGCTCCCGTGGCCTACGTCCTGGACTTCCTCGCCATCGCCGCCGCCGACCTCGGCTCCATCGCCGAGCGGCGCACCGACCGGCTGCTGGACAAGAACCGCAGCCATGGCCTGCCGCCGTTCCTCGCCGACGACGCCGGTGTCGACTCCGGCCTGATGATCGCCCAGTACACGCAGGCCGCGCTGGTCAGCGAGCTGAAGCGGCTCGCCGTACCGGCCTCCGCGGACTCCATCCCGTCCTCCGCCATGCAGGAGGACCACGTGTCCATGGGCTGGTCGGCCGCGCGCAAGCTGCGCACCGCCGTGGACAACCTCACCCGGGTCATCGCCATCGAGCTGTACGCGGCCACCCGCGCCATCGAGCTGCGCGCGGGCCTGACCCCGGCGCCCGCCTCGCAGGCCGTGATCGAGGCCGTGCGCGGCGCGGGCGTGCAGGGCCCGGGCCCGGACCGGTTCCTGGCTCCCGACCTGGCCGCCGCCGACGCGTTCGTGCGCGGCGGTGACCTCGTGACGGCCGTGGAGAAGGTCACCGGCCCGCTCCGCTGAACGCGGCGGGGCCCCGGCTGCGGCCGGGGCCCCGAGCGTTGCGTCAGCAGGTCACTTGAGCTTGGCGGCCTGCGCCTTCACGACCGGAACGGACACCGTGTAGGCCTTCTTGGCCATCCCCGCGCCGATGTTGATCGTGGTGTACGTCGCGAGGGTGTTCCCGTGCCGCACGACCTCGGCGTGCAGCGGCATGACGCCGTCCTTGCCCGCGTCGTTGGACGTGGTGAAGGCCACCGACTCGTCACCCGTGCCCGAGGACTTCTCCTCGGAGACCTTGGTGAACTTGCCCTTCTCGCCGTCCTGCTCGCCGGAGAAGCCGGCGGCGCAGGCCTTGACCGCTTCGGACACCGACTTCAGGGCCTGCGCGGCACCGTCGCCGTCGTACGAGGCCAGGGTGACCACGGTGACGTCCAGGTCCATGGACTCCTTGATGGCGTCCTCGAACTTGCCGTCGGCCATGTCGTCCAGGGACGTGGCGTCGTCCGTGGGGTCCTTCTTGTCCTCGGTGGCCATGCGGCTGGTGTTCGCGGCCGGGTCGCCCGGGGCGATGCCGGTCAGCGTGCGCACCAGCGGGTCGCACTTGGCGTCGTCCGCCTTGACCTTGCTCTCGTCGGGGATGCCGCCCTCGACGGGCCCGACCTTGTACCCGGTCACATCGCCCTCGGCGATGATCAGCTTCTTCAACTCGGCGGCGCTCAGCGCCTTCGCGGCCGGCTTCGCGCCGTCCTTGCCCGAGGACTTCCCGGAGTCGTCCGACCCCTTGTCACCACAGCCCGTGACGAGGGCGAGCGAGAGCGCGCTCACAGCAGCGGTGGCGCACAACCGCACGCCCGATGATCTCTTCATGAGCGAACTATGTGCGGGATTTCAAAGTTTCGTCAAGAAGAATTAAAAGCCCAGACGTTCCCGACGTACTGAATACACGACGAATCCGGCGCCCACGGCGAGGAAGAGACTGCCGCCGACCACGTACGGGGTGGTGTCGAAGCTTCCCGTGTCGGCCAGCTCGGTCTCCCCGGCCGCCCGGTCGGCGGTCCCGTCGGTCGCCTCCGTCATCGCTCTGGCCTGCGTGACCTGCGTGATTCTCGCCGGGGCGGAGCTGGTCGCCGCCTCTGACGCCGGGGCGTCCTGCGAGGCGTTCGCGGACGGGACGAACCACAGCGCACACAGCAGGGTGCCCGCGGCGGTGGCGGTCAGCAGCGGACGGCGAGCGGATGGCACGGAATATCGATCCCCTTGTGACGCTGGCGAATTGGCCGTGTGGGGCGATGTTAGTGAAAGGCGCGGGTCACAGGAAAGTCACGGGAGGTTTCGGCCGTACGCTCGCGCCATGAGCACTGAAGAGACATCACGTTTTGTACGGCTTCGGGTGGAGCTGGTGCTGGAGGTGCAGGACGAGGGCGAGGTGACCAAGGCCGCGCTGCGCCGGCTCGCCCGCGATCCCGAGCTGCCGGAGGCGGAGCGGGCCCCCGCGGAGGCCGCTGTGACGGAAGACACCGCGGAGGCCCTGGCGTATCTCGTGGATCCGTTCGACCTGGTCAGCGAGGTGCCCGGGGTGGAGTTGCAGCAGGCGTCCTGGTCCAGCGAGCGGATCGACTACGACCCTGATTCGCCCGACTGGGACCTGGACGAGGAAGATGGGGAGGACGACGAGGAAGAGGGCGGCATCGGCTGAGCGTCCCGGGGCACTCCATGACCCCGGACGGCAACCGCCGTCCGGGGTTTCGTCGTCCCAGGGGACGCACGGACCGACTCCCGCACCATCCGCACCACCCGTTGGGGCCGCGCTCCGCGGACGTGGGATGCCCCACAGACCCATGGGGTGGGGAACGGGACGAACCGGCCGTAGCGTTGAAGGCTCTTGACGGGGACTTTCGGGGTTAACGCGACTCGGCAACGATGGAGAAGCTTGTGATGACGGACAGTAAGCGGCGCAGGGGCCTGACGGCCGCGTCCGCTCTGCTCGGCGGTGTGCTCGTGCTCACGGCGTGTTCCGGCGGCAGCGCCGATGCCTCCAGCGGCGGCAGCGGCGACACCTCGCAGGCCAGCGTCGACGAGGCGGCGGCCAAGAAGTCGTCGGAGGCGCAGATCAGGATCACGCCCAAGGACGGCTCCAACGGCGCGTCGATCAACAACTCCGCCGCCGTCACGGTGAGCAAGGGCACGCTCACGGGCGTCACCATGACCACCCAGGACGGCAAGTCCGTCACCGGTCAGCTGTCCACCGACAAGAAGAGCTGGAAGCCCACCGCCCAGCTGGAGCGCTCGACCACCTACAAGGTCGCCGCGGAGGCCAAGGACTCCGAGGGCCGCATAGCCCACGAGAACGCCTCCTTCACCACGGTCTCCCCGGCCAACAGCTTCATCGGCACCTTCACCCCGGACAACGGCTCCACGGTCGGCGTCGGCATGCCCGTGTCGATCAACTTCGACAAGGCGATCACCAACAAGGCGGCCGTGCAGAAGGGCATCACGGTCACCACCAGCAGCGGCCAGGAGGTCGCCTGCCACTGGTTCACCGCCAACCGCATGGACTGCCGCCCGGAGCAGTACTGGAAGGAAGGCTCCACCGTCACCCTGAAGCTGGCGCTCGACGGCGTCGAGGGCGCGAGCGGCGTCTACGGCGTCCAGCAGAAGACGGTCACCTTCCACATCGGCCGCAACCAGGTCACCTACGTCGACGCGAAGACCAAGCAGATGAAGGTCACGCAGGACGGCAAGGTCGTCAAGACCATCCCGATCTCCGCCGGCTCTCCCGACAACAAGACGTACGAGGGCCAGATGGTGATCTCCGAGAAGTTCAAGCAGACCCGGATGAACGGCGCGACGGTCGGCTTCACGGACGACGACGGCAAGGGCGAGTACGACATCAAGGACGTGCCGCACGCCATGCGCCTGACCACCTCCGGCACCTTCATCCACGGCAACTACTGGGGCGCGCCCTCGGTGTTCGGCAACGTGAACACCAGCCACGGCTGCGTCGGCCTGCAGGACAAGAAGGGCGCGGGCGACGCGAACATGCCGGCGGCCTGGTTCTACAACAACTCGCTCATCGGTGACGTCGTGGTCGTCCAGAACACCGGCGACAAGACGGTCTCCCCGGACAACGGCCTCAACGGCTGGAACATGAACTGGGCGCAGTGGAAGGCCGGCTCGGCCGCCTGACGCCTCCTCATCACCTCGTACAGTGCCGCCCCCAGGGGCGGCACTGTCGTTTATGGGCCCGCGCAAAGGCCCGTCGGGGCCCGGCCACAGCCTTCTCATCGAAGTCGTCCTGGACGGCACCGATCTGGCCAAGCTGACCGAAGCCCGGCTCACAAAGCTCCGCAGCGAGAACATCGGCTTCGTCTTCCAGTCCTTCGACCTCCTCCCCACGCTCACCGCTCAGGAGAACGTCGAAACCGTCCTCGTACCGCTCGGTATCAAAGTGAAGGAACGGCGCGAACTGGCCGCCGAGGCACTGAAATCCGTAGGCCTCGGGGAACCCAAGGTGCTGCTGGCCGACGAGCCGACAGGATCACGGTGCGGGAGAACGCCGGAACCTGACGGGTCATAAAGAAAGTGCGGCTGAAAACGCCTCACTTTCCTGTCGTCTATTGAGTCTTCTGATCACCCCCCGGCATACTTCGTGACCCGGGGGGTTGACGTGCAGGCGTGCGAGTCCGCCCCCGGCCGGGTGAACGGGGAATTCACCCGGTACTTCATCTCCAGGGGGAGAACTTGCGCAGACAAGTGAAAAGAGCAGCTGCGGCCGGCGTGGCAACGGCCGCAGCGGTCGCCCTCGCAGCGGGTATGACCAGCCCGGCGTCGGCGAAGCCCGCCAACACCTCGGCAGCTGCCACCGCCGCCGCGAAGATCACCGCCAAGCACCACGTCACCCTGATCACCGGTGACCGCGTCGCTCTCGACGCCAAGGGCCGCATCGTCGGCCTGGAGCGGGCCAAGGGGCGCGAGCACATAGCCTTCCAGGTCCGCAAGGCCGCCGGACACACGCTGGTCATTCCCGCCGACGCGGCTCACCTGGTCGCCTCCGGCACGCTGGACCAGCGCCTGTTCGACGTCACCGAGCTGAACAAGGCCGCCACCCGCAAGGCCCAGAAGAACGGCCTGAAGGTCATCGTCGGCTACCGCGGCGCCGCTACGGCCGCCAAGGCCGACGTCCGGGACGCGGGCACCCTGCGCCGCAGCCTGAAGGCGCTCAACGCGGACGCCGTGCAGACCCCGGTCAAGGCCACCGCCGAGCTGTGGGACGCGGTGACCAACGGCGACCGGACCGCCTCCGGCATCGCGCACGTCTGGCTCGACGGGGTCCGCAAGGCCTCGCTCGACAAGTCCGTGCCGCAGATCGGCGCCCCGACCGCGTGGGCCGCCGGCTACACCGGCAAGGGCGTGAAGGTCGCCGTCCTGGACACCGGCGTGGACACCAGCCACCCGGACCTCAAGGACCAGGTGGTCGAGTCCAAGAACTTCACCCCGGCCGCCGACGCCAAGGACCACTTCGGCCACGGCACGCACGTCGCCTCCATCGTGGCGGGCACCGGCGCCAAGTCGGGCGGCAAGTTCAAGGGTGTGGCCCCGGACGCCAAGCTCCTCAACGGCAAGGTCCTGGACGACAGCGGCTCCGGTGACGACTCCGGCATCCTCGCCGGCATGGAGTGGGCGGCCTCCCAGGGCGCCTCCGTCATCAACCTGAGCCTCGGCGGCTACGACACCCCCGAGGTCGACCCGCTCGAGGCCGAGGTCAACAAGCTCTCCGCCGAGAAGGGCATCCTGTTCGCGATCGCCGCGGGCAACGAGGGCCCCCAGTCGATCGGTTCGCCGGGCAGCGCGGACGCCGCGCTCACCGTCGGCGCCGTCGACGACAAGGACAAGCTCGCCGACTTCTCCTCCACCGGCCCGCGCACCGGCGACGGCGCCATCAAGCCGGACGTCACCGCGCCGGGCGTGGACATCACCGCCGCCGCGGCCAAGGGCAGCGTCATCGACCAGGAGGTCGGCGAGAAGCCCGAGGGCTACCTGACCATCTCCGGCACCTCGATGGCCACCCCGCACGTCGCGGGCGCCGCCGCCATCCTGAAGCAGGAGCACCCCGACTGGGGCTCCGCCGAGCTGAAGGGTGCCCTGACCGGCTCCACCAAGGGCGGCAAGTACACGCCGTTCCAGCAGGGCTCGGGCCGGATCCAGGTCGACAAGGCCATCAAGCAGTCGATCGTCGCCGAGCCGGTGTCGGTGAGCTTCGGCGTGCAGCAGTGGCCGCACACCGACGACAAGCCGGTCACCAAGAAGCTGACGTACCGCAACCTCGGTGACAAGGACGTCACGCTCACCCTGGGCAGCACCGCCACCGACCCCAAGGGCGCGGCGGCTCCGTCGGGCTTCTTCAAGCTCGGCGCGACCAAGGTGACCGTCCCGGCGCACGGCAAGGCCGCGGTCGACCTCACCGTCAACACCAAGCTGGGCGGCACCCTCGACGGCGCCTACTCCGCGTACGTGACGGCGACGGGCGGCGGCCAGACGGTCCGCACGGCCGCCGCGGTGCAGCGCGAGGTGGAGTCGTACGACATCACCCTGAAGTTCATCGGCCGTGACGGCAAGCCGGCCCCGAACTACGGCGCCGACCTCAGCGGCGTCGCGGGCCTGGCCAACGGCGTCTGGCTGAACCCGTACGACAAGTCCGGCACGGTGAAGGTGCGCGCGCCCAAGGGCACGTACATCCTCAACACCTCCATCTACGCCGACCCGCAGGACGCCTCCAAGGGCATCGACTGGATCGCGCAGCCGAAGCTGACCGTCGGCAAGAAGCAGACGATCACCATCGACGCGCGCAAGGCCAAGCCGGTGGACATCACCGTCCCGGGCTCGGGCCTGAAGTCCCAGTTCGCCTCGCCGGAGTTCGACGTCACCATCGGTGACGGCCAGTACGGCTACGGCTGGTTCCTGGACACGTACAAGAACTTCCGCACCGCCCACCTGGGCCCGCAGCTGCCCGCCGGGTCGCTGTGGCAGCAGTGGGACGCCCACTGGACCAAGGGCGCGTCCGACCAGTACGACACCACCTCCGGCGGCTCGGTCAAGCAGCTCGCCACCGGCTACACCAAGCACTACAAGGCGGGCGACCTGGCCACGGTGAAGGTCCGCATGGGCGCCGCGGCCGCCGGCAAGAAGGGCTCCGTGGACGCGGTGGGCTGGCTGCCCGGCAGCACCGGCGCCTCCTCCATCAGCGTCCCGCAGAGCCTGCCCGGCACCCGCACCCTGCACCTGTCCGCCACGGGCGGCGTGCGCTGGCAGCTGGAGTTCGCGCAGAACGGCGGGGTGGACCAGGACGGCTTCCCGGTCACCGAGGCCGGCTACGGGCTGGGCCGGTTCGCCTTCCAGGCCGGCCACTCCTACACCAAGACGGTCAACACCGCGGTGTTCGGCCCGCTTCTCGGCAAGGACCTCGGCCTCTTCCGCGACGGCAACGACATCTACGGTTCGCTGCCGCTGTTCGCCGACTCCGCCAAGCACGCCGGGTACTCGACCTTCACCTCGGCGAGCACCACCCTCTACCGCAACGGCACCAAGGTCGGCACCAACAACGACCCGCTGTTCGGCGAGAAGACCTTCAAGGTGCCGGCCGGTGACGCCGCGTACAAGCTGACCACCTCGGTCAAGCGGTCCTCGAAGGTGGCGGAGGCCTCGTCGCGGATCGACGCGACCTGGACCTTCCGCTCCAAGAAGCCGTCCGGCATCGCCCAGCTGCCGGCCTCCGGCCTGCACTTCGGCGCCACGACCGGCCTGGACAGCCGCGTCGCGGCCGGCAAGACGGTCACCTTCCCGGTCACCGTCGAGGGCGCGGCCGCGGGCGGCAACCTGAAGTCCCTCGCCGTCTACGTCTCCTACGACGGCAAGAACTTCAAGAAGGTCACCGTCAAGAGCGGCAAGATCACCGTCAAGAACCCGGCGAAGAACAAGGCGGTCTCGTTCCGCGCCAAGATCACCGACAAGAAGGGCAACACGTCGGAGATCACGATCTACAACGCGTACTTCGGCAAGTAAGCCGTAGCGCTCCCTGATGAGGGGCACACCGGGGCACAGCCTCCGGTGTGCCCCTCATCGCGTCGCCGCGCGGGTGGCGTCCGTGCCCCAGCTGGCCAGCAGACGGAGGGAGTCGGCGGACGGGGAGTCCGGTTCGGCGTGATAGGTGACCAGGGACTGGTCCGAGCCGTCCGTCATGCGGAAGCTCTCGAAGTTCAGGGCCAGGTCGCCCACCAGCGGATGGTGCAGGTGCTTGACGCCATGGCTCTTCTCCTTGACGTCGTGCGTGGCCCACAGCCGGCGGAACTCCTCGCTCTTCACCGACAGCTCACCCACCAGAGCCGACAGCCGCGCGTCGTCCGGATAGCAGCCCGCGTCCATCCGCAGCGCGCACACGATGTCGATCGCCTTCTGCTCCCAGTCGACGAACAGATCGCGGTACTCCGGCCTCAGGAACACCAGCCGCGCCCAGTTGCGCTCACCGGGCGGCAGCTCGCCCCAGTCACCGAAGACGGCCGCCGCCATCCGGTTCCAGACGAGGATGTCCGTGTACCGGCCCACGATGTACGCCGGTACGCCGTCCATCGTGTCCAGCAGCAGCCGCAGCGCCCGCCGCACCTGCTGCTGCCGCACCGCCGGCTTCTTCTTGTGCGCCTTCGGCTTGGCCAGGTGGTTGAGGTGCGCGTGCTCGGCGTCCGTCAGCCTGAGCGCCCGGGCGATCGAGTCCAGCACCTCCGCCGACACGTTCCGGCCGTTGCCCTGCTCAAGGCGGGTGTAGTACGCCACCGACACCCCGGCCAGCTGCGCCAGCTCCTCGCGGCGCAGCCCCGGTACCCGCCGGTGCCGGCCGAAGGCGGCCAGCCCGACGTCCTCGGGCTTCAGCCGGGCCCGCCGGCTCCGCAGGAACTCGCTCAGCTCCGCCCGCCGGTCCAGGGGCCGGCCCGCCGTGGCCGCCGTGCCGCCCCGCTGCTCGTCCCTGCTGTCCATGCGTCCAGTATTCCCGGTCGTACGCCCACGAGCCTGACCCCGTCGGTGGTAGGCACGCCAGTCGTACGCAAAGGCGTGGTCTGGGTGGCAGGCCGTCCGCGCGGCAGCCTGGAGACCGTGCCCGGCACTGAAGGCAGCCGGGCGCGAGACCCCCCGCTAGGAGATCCCCCGCCATGACCACTGTTGCCGCATACGCCGCGCCCGCCGCGAAGGCCCCGCTGGAGCGGACGACCATCGAGCGACGCGCGGTCGGCGAGTTCGACATCCTGATCGACATCAAGTTCGCCGGCATCTGCCACTCCGACATCCACCAGGCCCGCGAGGGCTGGGGCGAGGCGATCTTCCCGATGGTCCCCGGCCACGAGATCGCCGGCGTCGTCGCCGAGGTCGGCCCCGGCGTCACGAAGTTCCAGGTCGGCGACCGCGTGGGCGTCGGCTGCATGGTCGACTCCTGCCGCGAGTGCGAGAACTGCAAGGCCGGCCTGGAGCAGTACTGCCTGAACGGCATGGTCGGCACGTACAACGCCATCGGCAGGGACGGCGAGCCCACCTACGGCGGCTACTCGGAGAAGGTCGTCGTCGACGAGAACTTCGTCGTCCGCATCCCCGACGGCCTGTCCCTGGACGTGGCCGCACCGCTGCTCTGCGCCGGCATCACCACGTACTCCCCGCTGCGCCACTGGAACGCCGGCCCCGGCAAGAAGGTCGCGGTCGTCGGACTGGGCGGTCTCGGCCACATGGCCGTCAAGATCGCGCACGCCATGGGCGCCGAGGTCACCGTCCTCTCCCAGTCCCTGCGCAAGAAGGACGACGGCCTCAAGCTGGGCGCCGACCACTACCACGCCACCAGCGACCCGAAGACGTTCGAGGAGCTGGCCGGCACCTTCGACCTGATCGTCTCGACGGTGTCCGCCCCGATGGACTTCGGCGCGCTCCTGTCGCTGCTGAAGGTGGACGGCGCCCTGGTGAACGTGGGCGCGCCCGAGGAGCCCATCGCCCTCAACCTGTTCTCGGTGATCGGCGGCCGCAAGACCCTCGCCGGCTCCATGATCGGCGGCATCGCCGAGACCCAGGAGATGCTGGACTTCTGCGCGGAGCACAGCATCGGCGCCGAGATCGAGCTGATCAGCGCGGCCGAGATCAACGAGGCGTACGAGCGGGTCCTCGCCAGCGACGTCCGCTACCGCTTCGTGATCGACACGGCCACGATCTGACCTGCGGTCTGCTGGGCCGTAGTCCTGCTGGGCCGTAGTCCCGCGGGGCTGCGGCCTGCCGGGCTGCGGCCTGCGGCGGGTCGTCTGCCTGCTGCCGGGCGTCTGCCGGGTGCGGGTCCGTCGTGGCCGGTCGCGCAGTTCCCCGCGCCCTTTCGGGGCGCCCCGCAGCGGCACCCGGCCAGCGCCTACTCCGGACCGAAGCCCTCCCCGGTGCCGTACGCCCGTACCACCACGCCCCCGTCGTGCGCGGGCCGTACGACGTGCACCCGCCCGGACCCCGCCACCCGGGCCTCTCCATCCCCCACCGTGAGCAGCGTGTTCTCGTCGATGGCGACGCCGTAGGGCACCTCGCCCCGCCCGACGGCCGCGACCAGCCGCGCCAGCGTGCCCCACTGGGCCGCGTGCACATCCACGGCGAACGGCACGAGCCCGAGCCCCGCCCGTACCTCGACCTCCTCCAGATCCTCCCCGGTCTCCTCCGGGCACACCGGAACCCCGTCCGCCAGCCACCCGCCGACGACAGCCCGGCGCGCCGCGACGGCCGCACCCGCGGAGAAACCGGCGTACGGCATCCCGCGCGCCGCCAGCAGGCCCGGCAGCCGCTCCAGGCAGCCCGCGAGCACGTCCTGACAGGCGGGCGTCAGCCCGCCGCACACCAGCAGCCCGTCGATGCCGTCCAGCGCGGCCTCCGGCTCGAACCGTCCGCCGAGCGGCACGAGCAGCGGCACCGGCACGCACGACGGTTCGGCCTTCCCCAGGGCCACCGCATACCGCTCGAACTGCGCGGCCCCGTCCCCCTCGTCGACGATCAGGCAGCCGACCCGCCGCTCGCCGCGCACCTCGCGCAGAAACGGTTCGTACACGTCGGGGCGGTCCCAGCCACCACCGATCAGAAACGCACGAGTCCCCATACCCTCCCCTTTGCTCCTTCCCCGCCGGTTTCCGGCCGAAGGGCGAATCTACGGGGCGGGCGTCGGCGCCGTCGCCTGAATTACCGGCTCAGCGGGGCACCCGGAACAGCTCGGCCGCGGTGCCGCCGAGCACCCGGTCGCGGACCTCGCCGGAGGCCGTGGCCCGCTCCACCATCACGCGGGCCACGACCGGGTCGCCGTAGGGCGCGTCGGAACCGAAGAGGGTGCGCTCGGGCAGCTCGCGCACGGCGAGCCGTACGGCGATGACGAGGAACGCCGTGGACAGCTCCAGGTACATGCCCGGGGTGTCCCGGACCAGTTCGACGGCCTCCATCCAGTGCAGGCCGCCGAGCTGGCTGACGATCAGCGGGACGCGGGGGTGGCGGCGGGAGAGCGCGGCGAGCGTGCGCAGGTCGTCGGCCGTGGTGGGCGCGAAGCCGTGCACGACCACGGGCAGCCCGCCGTGGTCGGCGGCGGCCCGCAGCACGGGCTCCAGCCGCCCGGCCCGCCCCGGCGGCGGCGTCAGCTCCCCGATCCCGCACAGCCCCCGCCCGACGACGTCCGCGGCGACGGCCCGCTCGATCTCGTCCTCCGGCAGCTCCAGCGGCACGGACCCGAACCCGATGAACCGGTCCGGGTACGCGGCGACCGCTGCGCTCACCTCGTCCAGCGCACCGGCGAAACCCTCCCGGGACCCACCGCGCCCACCGAGCGCGCCGTCCAGCACGGCGAACTCCCGCCGCAGGGACGGCAGGTCGACGGCCCGCTCGGGATGCGGCCGGGTCGGGAACAGGACGGCCTTGTCGACGCCGGCGGCGTCCAGAGCGTCCAGGTGCGGACCGACGGGGTCGTGCACGTGCCCGTGCGCATCGATGATCACTGTCTCTCCCTCGGAATCACGGAATGCCGCTGTCCGGTGGAGGGTTGCAGCCTGACACAGTGAGAAGGTCAAGCGACGGCCGCGGGTGAGCGGCGGGCGAGAGGGGAAGACGCGCGTGCTGATCGGCGAACTGGCGGCCCGCACCGGCACCAGCCCGCGCCTCCTGCGGCACTACGAGGTCACCGGCCTCCTGACCCCGCACCGCCGCCCCAACGGCTACCGCGAGTACACGGAGGCGGACGTGCCCCGCGTCCACCGCATCCGCACGCTCCTCACCGCGGGCCTGCCGACCCGCGTGGTCGCCTCCCTGCTCCCGTGCACGGCCGACACGGAGACGGGCCCGGCCCTGGCTCCCTGCCCCGGCGTCTCCGAGACCCTCCGCCGCCGCCTCGCCGAACTGGACGAGAAGGCCGGCCGCCTGGAGGCCGAACGCGCCGGACTCCGCCGCCTCCTGACCGAGCTGACCTGAGGCGCGGTCACCACTCACATCCCGGTCATCCCGCCGCCGGTGAGCCCCGGGGCCAGCGCCGGGACCCAGAAGACGGCGACGGCCAGAGCGAGCGAGGCGACGCCCACGGCCCGGGCCACCAGACGGCCGGCCGGCGCGAGCTTCTCCACGGTGATCACGGCGGCCAGGACCACCATGGCCCACACGTTCATCAGACCGAACGCCGCCGACAGCAGCATCAGCGACCAGCAGCAGCCCAGGCAGAAGGCACCGTGGTGGGCCCCGGCACGCAGATCGCGCGAGGGCCCCGGGTACGAGGCGTAGCGGAGCATCAGCCCGATCGGCGAGCGGCACCGCGCCAGGCAGCGGTCCTTGAGGGGCGTCAGCTGGTAGACGCCGCTGACCGCGAACACGGCCGCGGCCACCGCGGTCCCCGCCGCGGCGGGGAGGGCCGCCGCCCGGCCCAGGCCGGCGGCCAGCGCGTACGCCGGCAGCCCGGCCGCGGCCCAGACGAGCAGGTAGGCCACCGTGAAGACGACCATGCGCGGCGCCCGGTGCACGGCGATGGTGCGCGCGTACAGCGCGGCCACGGGCGCCGTCGCGGGCAGCATCATCGCGGCCGTCATCAGCGTCCACACGGCAAGGAAAGCGGGCAGTCCCAGGCCCATGGTGCCGGGCACCGCCGGCATGCCGTCCCGGCGTGTCACCACCCAGCTCCAGGCGACGGCCGCGGCGACCAGCAGCAGCCCGGCGGGGAGCGCGCTGCGGCGGCCGGTGACCGGCCCCTCGGTCATACGGACCACGTGAAGGGCGCCGAGTGGGCGTTGCAACCGGTGAAGTCCCAGGACCGGCCGTACACGCCGTCGCCGGTCGCCCGGGTGGACCGGGCGATCGTGAGCGTGCTGTTCGCCGGGTGGAACATGCCGGTCAGGCTCATCACCGGACCGTCCTCGCCGAACTGCGGGGCGACCTGGTCCTCGATCTCGATGTCGATGGCGTCGCCCACCCGCGCGGTGTGGCGGCGGCCTTCGTCGCGGTAGTCGATGGGGACGCGCTCCACGCCGAGGACCTCGCCGATGAGCGCGCTGAGCGCCGCCATCGGCCCGCCGGCCCGGCCGGAGAAGACCTGGCCCAGCGCCTCGGCCTGGGTGTCGTCGGCCGAGGCATCGACGTAGAGCGCCACCTGCCAGTCGCCCTCGGCCATCACCCGGGGCGCGTCGACGAAGACGGCGACGCTGCGGTCGGACACGTCCACGCCGTCCACGGTGCCGCTGTCCACGTGGAAGACGAAGGTCACCCGGCAGCGCTCGTGGTCGGCCGGTGCGGTGAGGCCCGAGGTGGTGCAGGGGCACACCACGTCGCAGTTGCAGCTCTCCAGGTACGTGCCGCTCAGATTCCAGGGCATTGTTCCTCCCTGTTTCGCGTCCCCCTCGGTGACGGAAGCACCTCGGAAGGATCCGTCCGTCCCGCCCCCGAAGCCGCTGTTCCAGGCTATTCCCGCCGGCCCCCGTCGCGCAGATCCACCGTCGGCGCGAGCGGGGCCGCCGCGGCGTGGGCGACGAGGTGCGCGAAGCGCAGCCACACGAGCAGATGACCCGTTCGGTTGCGATGACTCCCAGACGGGAGGGCGCCGTTTCGCCGGGCCGGCGAGGCCCTGCCGTCCGCGTGCGCAGACCGGGGGACGGGCGGGCCGTCGCGGCGAGGCAGGCCCAGGTCGCGTGGAAGCCGAGCGGACAGTGGTGCCCGACGGCACACCTCAGCGCCGCATGCCGTCGGACCAGCGGCAACCGCTCGTCGCGCACCGTGCGCGCGTGGCTTCGGAAGCCCATTCGGAGCCTCGTCAGCCCCGGCCGGGGGCCGGGCGGTTCTTGAGCGTGAGCATGGGGTCTGCCTGTCGGTCGGGGACGGGTGCCGGCCGCCTCGGCGGTGCCGGCACCCGGTCCCACGTCCGGGAGATCCGTCGGATTCCGGTCAGGCCTGCGCCGCCGCGGCCTGCGCCACCTCGTGCGCCACCGTGTTGCGGACCCGGCAGTAGTACCCGGCCATGTCGTTCCGGTAGCGCCACGGCAGGGCGTTCACATGCCCGTCGACCAGCTTGAACTGCTCCAGCGCCGCCTCGTTCCGGTCCTGCAGGTGCAGGTAGAACGCCAGCAGGTGGCGCAGTTCCGGCAGCCGCGGGTGGGACGGGTCGGCCGCCGCCGCGTCCGCGAGGGCCGCCTCGACCCGGGCCCGCATCTCCGGCGTGTTGTCGGCCTCGGTGTCCTCCGACTCGTCGTGCTCGTAGTGCGCGATGAGCGGCAGCGCCGTCAGCAGGCTGCCCAGCGGCGCGTCGGCCGCCGCCCGCTCGGCGAACTCGAACGCCAGCCGCTCGGAACCGCGCCACTTCGCGCACCAGTACTGCAGCGCCGAGTAGTGCGCCTCGTAGTGGTGCGGGGCGCGGGCGGTGATCTCCGCCCACAGCTTGTCCATCTCCGCGTTCGGGTAGCCGAGGCCCAGCGCCACCCAGATCTCCGTGATGAACGGGGTCGGGTCGTCGGGGTTGAGCTCCGCCGCCCTGGCGACCTCCTCGCGGGCGGAGGCCAGCATGCGGTGGAATCCCTGGAACTGCTCCTGGGTCGTGTACTGGGCCTGCTTGCCGCCCCGCAGCTCCCAGGCCAGGATCACCGTGCTGCGGGCCCGCACCACCGCCGCGTCCGGATCGTCGCGCCGCTCGGCCTCCCAGGCCAGCAGCCAGGCGTCCTCCTCGGCCGCCACCTCGCCCAGCAGATAGGCGACCTGCGACCGGCGGTCCCAGTCCCGGCCGATCGCCGCGAGCAGGTCGGCGGCCGGCCGCCAGTCACCGCCGCGCACCGAGGTGAGCACGGCGTCCCACTCGGCCGGCATGGGCGCGGCCCGGTCGGTGTTCTGCCGCTCGGCGGGCAGCAGGCCGAGCTTCTCCGCGGCCTCGGCGGCCTTCGTGCCGTCGTCGGGGCTCGGGGAGAAGAACTCCTTGAGGAACACCCAGGCCAGCCACAGCACGAAGATCAGCGTGGGGACGGCCAGGATGCCCAGGATCCAGTACAGGACGGTCATCGGGGTCGGTCCGTTCGTTTCATTGAGGGGGACGGCTTGTTCTCGCGGCGGGGCTCGTCAGACGTTCTGGGTCGCCGGCGGCAGCATCGCGCGCAGCGCGGCGGTGTCGGGGTGGTCGGCGAGCGCCGCGTCCACGGCCGCCTCCAGCGCGGCCTCGGGACCCTCGTCCTCCGTCTCCGAGCCCCAGCCGGGCAGTCGCACCGTCGCCGGCTCGGTCCAGGAGAACTCCCAGTGCAGCAGCGACCGGGAGCTGAACTCGGCCAGCACCATCGTGCGCACCCAGCGGCGCAGCCCGGGCCGTACGAACTCGCGGAACGCCCGTCCCTTCGCGCCAGCCGCCTCCTCGGACAGCGGCAGCTTCGCCGCCAGCCGCCACAGCATGCCGCTGTCGATGACGTCCATCAGCGTGGCCAGCGTCGCCGGCTGCCCGGTGTACTCGGTCAGCGCCTGGTGCAGCGGGGTCCGCGCGGTGGACAGGCCCGCGGCCATCGAGGCGTCCAGCAGCTCCTCCCAGCCCTCGGCGCGCGGGTAGGTGAGCAGCTCGTCGGCGACGACGGCGTCCTCCAGGGCGGCCAGGGTGCGCGCCGGGTCGGTCAGCAGGGCCAGCGCCGCCCCCTTGGCCTCGTCGGCACGCCCGTCGGCGGGCAGCGCCTCGATCCGGCGTACGCGCTCGGCGATCGGCGGGTGCGAGTCGTACGCCCCGACCGGCTCCTCCGGCAGCTCTGCGCGGAGGCTCGCCAGCTCCAGTTCACGCGCCGTCAGCAGCCGGCCGAAGCCGCCGAAGAACTCGCCGCGCGGCGGCATCAGCCGGGCCTGCAGGCCCAGGGTGGCGTACGACTCCAGGTAGAAGTTGTGGGAGGCGGACAGCACCGGGATCTCGCGCAGCGCCGACGCGGTCGCGTCGCGGCCGGCGATCCGGGCGGCGGTCAGGTCGGCGGCGTACTCCTGGCCGCGCGCCGTGGAGAGGGAGGCACGCAGGTAGAACTTGCCGTACGCGGTGTAGATCTTCGCCATCGTCCGGTACGTCGCCCCGACGCCGGTCGTGTCGATCCGCTTGGCCTTCTTGCCCTTGGCGACCCGCTCGGCGGACTTCCGCTCCTGGCGGGCCCGGTCGGCGGCCACCTTGTCGTCCGCCTTGGCGTGGAACTGGCCGATCACCCGGCCGATCTGCACGCGCCCGCGCACGACGAGCGCGGACAGCCGGGTGTCGCCGCCGGTGAAGTGCCCGAACTCGTGGGCGAGCACGGACCGCAGCTGGGCCTCGGTCAGGCCGATCAGCAGCGGAACGCCGAGAGTGAGGCGGCGCGGGCCGGGGAACAGGCCGAGCAGCCGCGGACGCTCGCTGACGGACGCGTTGACCTCGCCGGTGAGCAGGATCCGGTCGGGGGCGCGGGTGCCGGCCGCCGCGGCCAGCTCCCGGACCAGCGCCCACAGCCGGGGCTCGTCGGCCTCGGTGACCGGGACGCCGTACGGGTCCTCGCCCTTGGGCGTGCGCAGCATCGTCATGCCGCGGACGACGGGGACGGCCAGCAGCACGCTGATGATGCCGACCTTCAGCGTGAGCGGGCCGTGTCCCCAGCTGAAGACGAGGACGTCGAGGCCGATCAGCGCGGCGAGCAGAACGAGGCTCAGCAGATAGAAGCCGAGCAGCAGCACGAGAGCGCGCAGCGCGCGCAGAGTTGCGCCCATCGGGCAGATCCCCCCACAGGACCCCAGAAAAGGGATGTGACAGAGCGGTCGGAACAGGACATGACGGAGCGCCGGCCCGACGGCCGGGTGGTTCAGGTGGTGCGGGTGGTGCGGTGTGGGGGGATGCCGGAGTATGCCGTACCGCAGGTCAGCAGGGCAATGCGAGTGGGGGGAGGGGGCGGGCCGGGGTCAGCCGGGCAGGGTGGCCGGGCTGCCGCCGTTGGCCTCGTAACCGGCGACCGCCAGCGCCCGGTGCAGGGCGAACTCGGCGGCGGGGTCGGTGAACAGGGTCCAGGGCAGCGCGCCGACGTGACCGTCGGCGTGTATCAGCTGGTGCATGGCCTCCGCCCAGCGCTCGGCGCGGACCAGGAAGAACACCAGCAGATGCCGGACGTGCGGGAGCGTCGGGTCGTCGGGGTGGGCCGACTGCACCGCGTGCAGGGCGCCGTGGATCGCCTTGGTGACGACCTCGCTCTGGTAGAAGCTCGCGACCAGGTTCACCTCCGGGAGGTGCTCGAACACCGCGAACAGCGGCAGCGCGGCCAGCGGCGAGCCCTCCGGGGCGCGGGCCGCGGCGGCCTCGGCGAACGCGTACGCCTGCTCGCGCGAGCCGTGCCACTTCTCGCACCAGTAGTGCAGCGCGGCCAGATGCGCGCCCATGTGATGCGGGGCGCGGTCCAGGACCTTCAGCCACAGCTGCTCGAACTCGGCCTGCGAATAGGCCAGTCCGCGCGCGATGGACAGCTCTGTCACGTACGGCACCGGGTCGCCGGGGGCCAGCAGGGCCGCCTGCGCGCAGGCGTCCCGGGCCTCCTCCATGATGATCCGGAAGTCGTCCGCGCCCGGCGTCGCCGTCCGCCAGGCCTGCTGCACCAGGAACTCCGCGTGGACGGCGGCGCCGCCCGCGTCCTTGGGCTGCTCGGCACGCCACACCCGCAGCCACTGGCCGCCCGGCGTCTCGTGCACCCCGCCGGGCCGCTGCTGCAGCTCCAGCGCGGCGGCGCCGGCGAAGGCCTGGATCCGCTGCCAGCGCGGCTCGCCCTCGGACTCGGTGCCGGCCAGCAGCTGGGCGGCGGCCCGGTAGTCCTGCGTGCGCTGCACCAGCTCCAGGACCTCCAGCAGGTCCTGGTCCGGGCCGGGCAGGCGCAGGTCCAGCTCCTCCTGGCGCACGAAACCGTAGGCCGCCGGGTCGGCGGCGTCCGGGTGCCCCGCGGGGACCTGCTCGATCATGCCGCGCCTGCGTCGCATGAACGGGAGCAGGACGAGGCTCAGCATGAACAGCGCCATCAGCAGCCAGAGAATCGCCATGCCACAAGCGAACCAGACGCCGCCGACAATTGGCGAACCCCGCCGCCGGCCTGTGGACAACTCCGGATCCGTGCATGACAGGGAGATTGCAGATCATGACGAGTCCCTCATTGCGGACGTCGGGAACCTGCCGGGCGCACTACTCTCGGTGTAATGAGCGACAGGCATATCAGTGAGCACTTCGAGACCCTCGCGATCCATGCGGGCAACACCGCGGATCCCCTCACCGGCGCGGTGGTCCCGCCCATCTACCAGGTCTCCACCTACAAGCAGGACGGCGTCGGCGGGCTGCGCGGCGGCTACGAGTACAGCCGCAGCGCCAACCCGACCCGGACCGCCCTGGAGGAGAACCTCGCCGCGCTGGAGGGCGGCCGTCGCGGCCTCGCCTTCGCGTCCGGCCTGGCGGCCGAGGACACACTGCTGCGTACGCTCCTCACCCCCGGCGACCACGTGGTGATCCCGAACGACGCCTACGGCGGCACGTTCCGGCTCTTCGCCAAGGTCGCCACCCGCTGGGGCGTGGAGTGGTCGGTCGCCGACACCAGCGACCCGGCCGCCGTACGGGCCGCGATCACCCCGAAGACCAAGGCCGTCTGGGTGGAGACCCCCTCCAACCCGCTGCTCGGCATCACCGACATCGCCGCCGTGGCCCAGGTCGCCCACGACGCGGGCGCGAAGCTCGTTGTCGACAACACCTTCGCCACCCCCTACCTGCAGCAGCCGCTGTCGCTCGGGGCGGACGTCGTCGTGCACTCGCTCACCAAGTACATGGGCGGGCACTCGGACGTGGTCGGCGGTGCGCTGATCGTCTCCGACCAGGCACTCGGCGAGGAGCTGGCCTACCACCAGAACGCGATGGGCGCCGTCGCCGGCCCCTTCGACTCCTGGCTGGTGCTGCGCGGCACGAAGACCCTCGCGGTGCGCATGGACCGGCACAGCGAGAACGCCACGAAGATCGCCGACATGCTGACGCGGCACGCGCGCGTGACCGGCGTGTGCTACCCGGGGCTGCCCGACCACCCCGGCCACGACGTCGCCGTCAAGCAGATGAAGGCGTTCGGCGGCATGGTGTCGTTCCGGGTCGCGGGCGGCGAGGAGGCGGCGGTCGAACTGTGCAGCCGCACCAAGGTGTTCACCCTCGGCGAGTCCCTCGGCGGCGTCGAGTCCCTCATCGAGCACCCCGGCCGGATGACGCACGCCTCCGCGGCGGGCTCCCCGCTGGAGGTCCCGGGCGACCTGGTGCGCCTGTCGGTCGGCATCGAGAACGTCGACGACCTGATCGAGGACCTGAAGCAGGCCCTCGGCTAGGGCCTGAGTCACCAGCCGGTGATCGGTGGAGTCGTCTGCGAGGGCGGCTCCACCCACGGGTGGGCGTCGGCCGCCCACACGGCGAACGCGACGACCGCGACGCAGGCCAGCAGCCACAGCACCCGGCGGACCAGCCGCCGGTGCCGCAGCAGGCGCTCCCCGCGCCGCACCGCGTCGGCTCCCAGCTCCGGTGGCACCGGCGCCACGGCCGCCTCCATGATCCGCCGCACGGCGGCTTCCCGCTCACTCCGGTTCACCGCGGCCCCCCAGGACCGCACCCACGGCTCCTCGTACCGCCGAGCGGCAGTCCGACGCGCTTCATGGCGGGCCCACCGCCCCGGGCGGCGCTCATGAGGGTGCCGTCCTCGTTCCCACCGGCCGGGGGCCCGAACGGCCGGCAGGGTGCAGCACCGTGGCCGTCGCCCGGTCGCAGAGCGTGTGGACGCGTTCCGGCGGGAGGCCGAGCAGGGCCGCCGCCTGCTCCTCGGCGACGCCTTCGTAGAGCCGCAGGACGAGGACCAGCCGTTCCTGCGGGGTGAGCGCGGCCAGCGGACTGCGGGGATCCGGGCGGGCGCGCCCGAAGGCGCCGTACTGGTGCCACGTGCTGCGGGCGAAGCGGGTGGCGAGATGCTGGCGGGCGCAGTCGTACGGGTCCTCGCCGCGCAGCCGGTCCCAGCGGGCGTAGGTGTGGGCGAGCGCCAGGGTCAGCAGGCGCCGCGCGCGCGGGTTGGCGTCCGGCGTCTCCGCGGTGAGCAGCGTGGCGGCGTGCAGCAGACGCCCGGCCGCGCCCGCGACGAACGCCTCGAACTCCCGGGCCCGGCGGACACCACGGGCCAGCTGCCGATCACGCACCGCGCCTCCCCCCGACGGGGCCCTGTCCGGACCCGGTCTCATATGAGGCCAGCGGCGGCCCCGGGTCAAGACTCCGGAGCCCTCGTGTGCGGTGTGCGGCTCAGGAGGCCGGCGGCTGCTCCGCCGCCGGAACGCCCTGCACCGTCATCCGCGCGGACAGCGCGTGATTGAAGCGAGTGAGGAGCGTGCAGAACTGCTCACGCTCCTCCGGTGCCCAGTCGTGTGTCAGCTCGGCCATGAGCTGACGCCTGGAGGACCGCACCTCCTCCAGCCGGGCGCAGCCGCGCGGCGACAGCTGGAGCACCACCGCACGCCCGTCCTCCGGGTGCGAGGTGCGCTTGACGAGCCCGGTGTCGACCAGGGGCGCCACCTGCCGGGTCACCGTGGAGGAGTCGATGCCCATGCTCGCGGCGAGCGCCTTGACGCCCATCGGGCCTTCCTTGTCGAGCCGGTTGAGCAGCAGGTACGCGGCGCGGTCCATGGAGTTGCGCACCTGGCCGACGCCGCCGAGCCGCGTCTGTTCGGCACGGCGGGCGAACACCGCCACCTCGTGCTGGAGCGTGTCGAGAAGACCGGTGTCACCGACGGTCGTCATGTCCATCGACATTTCAGGTGTTGTGGGCATGGCCGGAGGCTCGCTTCATGAAGGCTGCTGGGTTGGGGGACAGGGTACGCGGCCCGGCGCCGGGCCGTACCGGCGCTGCGCAAACCGGTCTCGCTGCTTGGTCACACCCGTCGTACGCAAACGTGAACTGCGATGCTGGAGTCATGACCTACCGCACGGCTGACTCCTTGCGTTCCGTCACCCTCGACGATGTGCGCGGCGCCCAGAAGATGCTCTCGGGCGTGGCACGGGTGACGGCGATGGAGGGCAGCCGGCACCTGTCCCAACTGGTCGGCGCGCCAGTGCACTTCAAGTGCGAGAACCTCCAGCGGACCGGCTCGTTCAAGCTGCGCGGCGCCTATGTGCGCATCGCCGGGCTGCTGCCGGAGGAGCGGGCGGCCGGTGTGGTGGCCGCGAGCGCCGGCAACCACGCGCAGGGCGTGGCCCTCGCCTCCTCGCTGCTGGGCGTGCACGCGACGGTGTTCATGCCCAAGGGCGCCCCGCTGCCGAAGATCAGCGCGACCCGGGAGTACGGCGCCGAGGTGCGCCTGCACGGCCAGGTGGTCGACGAGACGCTGGCCGCCGCCGAGGAGTACGCGGCCGAGACGGGCGCGGTGTTCATCCACCCCTTCGACCACCCGGACGTGATCGCCGGCCAGGGCACGGTCGGACTGGAGATCCTGGAGCAGTGCCCGGAGGCGCGCACGGTCGTCGTCGGCATGGGCGGCGGCGGGCTCGCGGCCGGCATCGCGGTGGCGGTGAAGGCGATCCGGCCGGACGTCCGGATCGTAGGCGTACAGGCGGAGGGGGCCGCCTGTTACCCGCCCTCGCTAGCCGCCGGCCGCCCGGTCTCGCTGCGGAACCCGGCGACGATGGCCGACGGCATCAAGGTGGGGCGGCCGGGCGTGGTGCCGTTCGGGATCGTCGACGAGCTGGTCGACGAGGTGCGCACGGTCAGCGAGGACCAGCTGTCGGCGGCGCTGCTGCTCTGCCTGGAGCGGGCCAAGCTGGTCGTGGAGCCGGCCGGGGCGAGCCCGGTCGCCGCACTGCTGGCCGCGCCGGACGCCTTCGAGGGCCCGGTCGTCGCGGTGCTCTCCGGCGGCAACGTCGACCCGGTGCTGATGCAGCGTGTGCTGCGGCACGGCATGGCCGCGCAGGGCCGCTACCTGGCCGTGCGGCTGCGGCTGACGGACCGTCCGGGCGCGCTCGCCACGCTCCTCGGGGTGCTGTCGGAGGTCGACGCCAACGTGCTCGACGTGAGCCACGTGCGCACCGATCCCCGGCTCGGGCTGACGGAGGCCGAGGTGGAGCTGCACCTGGAGACGAAGGGCCCGGCGCACTGCACCGAGGTCGGCCAGGCCCTGCGGAACGCCGGCTACACGGTCATCGGCTGACACCCGGCGGGCCCGCCCCGGCGGCCCGCGCACCCTGTCACCACCCGTTCGGGTGAAGTGTATTGAGGGACGCGATACATCGCGTTATGGTTCTTGTGTGGGCGCCGGTCCGCCTGTCCGTGTCCGCGGAGGCGGGCGGGCGCACCTGTGAAAAGGGTGGGCGAAACCGGCGGACAAACCTAGCCTTTGCTCCGAATCCCTCTCCGAATCCCCGACGACGTGGAGACAGACATGCCAGGCGCCATCTACGCCGAAGGTCTGGTGAAGACCTTCGGCGACGTAAAGGCACTGGACGGCGTCGACCTCGATGTGCCCGAGGGCACGGTCCTCGGCCTGCTCGGGCCGAACGGCGCCGGCAAGACGACGACGGTCCGCTGCCTGACGACCCTGCTGCGCCCCGACAGCGGCAAGGCGGTCGTCGCCGGCGTGGACGTGCTGCGGCACCCCGATGCCGTGCGCCGCTCCATCGGCCTGTCCGGCCAGTTTGCGGCCGTCGACGAGTACCTGACCGGCCGGGAGAACCTGCAGATGGTCGGCCAGCTGTACCAGATGAGGGCGAAGGCGGCCAAGGCGCGCGCGGCGGAGCTGCTGGAGCGGTTCAACCTCGCGGACGCCGCCGACCGCCCCGCCAAGACCTACTCCGGAGGCATGCGCCGCCGGCTGGACCTCGCCGCGGCCCTCGTGGTCTCACCGCCGGTGATGTTCATGGACGAACCGACGACGGGCCTCGACCCGCGCAACCGCCTGCAGCTGTGGGAGGTCATCAAACAGCTCGTCTCCGGCGGTACGACGCTGCTGCTCACCACGCAGTATCTGGAAGAGGCCGACCACCTGGCCCACGACATCGCGGTCGTCGACCACGGCCGGGTCATCGCCAAGGGCACCTCCGACCAGCTCAAGGCCCGCACCGGCGGCGAGCGCGTCGAGGTCGTCGTGCACGAGCGGGACCACATCGCGACCGCCGTGGAGGTGCTCCGCGGCTTCAGCAAGGGCGAGACCACCGTCGAGGACCACACGCGGAGGCTCACGGTGCCCGTGACCGGCGGCGCCAAGCTGCTCGCCGAGATCATCCGCGAGCTGGACGTGCGCGGGATCGAGATAGACGACATCGGGCTGCGCCGCCCCACCCTCGACGACGTCTTCCTGTCCCTGACGGGGCACATGGCGCAGACCGCCGACCAGGACGAGCAGACCGGCAAGGAGACCGTGAAATGAACGCCGTCACCGAGGCCGTGCCCGCCGCGGCTCCCGGCAACCCCTTCGGCCGGTCCGTCCGCGACTCGCTGATCGTCGCCAAGCGCAATCTGATCCGCATGTCCAGGATCCCGGAGATGCTGATCTTCGGGCTGATCCAGCCGATCATGTTCGTGGTGCTGTTCACCTACGTGTTCGGCGGCTCCATGAAGATCGGCAGCAGCACCAGCGCACTCGACTACAAGAACTTCCTGATGGCCGGCATCTTCGCGCAGACCGTCACGTTCGCCACCGCAAGCTCCGGCGCCGGTATCGCCGACGACATGCACAAGGGCCTCGTCGACCGCTTCCGCTCGCTGCCCATGGCCCGCGGCGCGGTGCTGACCGGCCGCACGCTCGCCGACCTGGTGCAGACGGCGCTCACCCTGCTGGTCCTAGCCGTGGTCGCGGTGCTGGTCGGCTGGCGCGTCGGCTCCGACGGCGACACCAACGCCGGCAAGGTCCTGGCCGCGTTCGGCCTGCTCCTCCTGCTCGGGTACGCGTTCACCTGGATCGGCGCACTGATCGGCCTCGCCGTACGGACCCCGGAGGCGGCCACCTCCGGCGGGCTCGTCTGGCTCTTCCCGGTGACCTTCATCTCCAACGCGTTCGTGGACACCGGCAACATGACGCCGTGGCTGCGGCACGTCGCCGAGTGGAACCCGTTCAGCGCCACCGTCCAGGCGGCCCGCGTGCTGTTCGCCAACCCCGGGCAGTCCACCTCGGGCGCCTGGCCGATGGAGCATCCGGTCTGGGCCTCGTTGATCTACTCGGCCCTGATCATCGTGGTCTTCCGCACCCTCGCGGTGCGCAGGTACCGCTCCGCGACCGCATGACGGCCGTGGGCGGCACGGCCGCGGGCAAGACGAAGCCCCCGGCGGCCCTGAGGGCCGCCGGGGGCCTGGAACGAAGCGGAGACCGGGGTCAGCCCGCGTAGGGCTCGGCCTTCAGGATCCGCACGGAAGCCTTCTTGCCGTTCGGCAGCTCGTACTCCGCGTCCTCGCCGACCTTGTGGCCGATGACGCCCGCGCCCAACGGGGACTGCGGGGAGTACGTCTCGATGTCGGCGCTCGCGTACTCGCGCGAGGCGAGCAGGAACGTCAGCGTGTCGTCCTCGTCACCGTCGAAGGCGATCGTGACGACCATGCCCGGCGCGACGGCACCGTCCGCGGAGGCCGGAGCTTCGCCCACCTTGGCGTTCTCCAGCAGCTGGGTCAGCTGGCGCACACGCAGCTCCTGCTTGCCCTGCTCCTCCTTGGCCGCGTGGTACCCGCCGTTCTCGCGCAGGTCGCCCTCCTCGCGCGCAGCCGCGATCTTGGCGGCGATCTCCGTGCGCGCAGGACCAGTAAGGTACTCAAGCTCGTCCTTGAGCTTGTTGTACGCCTCCTGGGTCAGCCAGGTGACGTTCTCGCTGGTCTGGGTCACAGGGTGCTCCTCGTCGGTACTGGGAATACAAAGCATCGCCCTCCCCAGAAGAATGTTCCCTCACGGAAGGGCGAAACCACGAGCCTAACAATTCACGGGCGGAAGGGGGAGGACATAAGCCATCAGATTCACATCAACGCAGGTCGGGCCCTACGCATTCCGGGTGAGACCGGTGAGTCCCCGCCCGTCGTCAGTCGGCGTGGCAGCCCAGCAGCTGGGCCGTGGTGCCCTTGGCCGTCGTACGGAGCGTGACGACCTGGTCGATCCGCGTGTCCGGTCCGGAGAAGCGGAAGTCGGCCCGGCCCACCTCGGCGCCGTCGGCCGACTGGGACCGCACGGTGCAGTAACCGGAGGCGCCGGAGTCCTTGCGGACCTCCAGATGGACCTTCACCGCGTCGTCCGATGCCTGGAAGGTGATGACCTCGGCGCTGATCTCGTTCTGCGCGACGTAGTGGTAGGCGAAATAGCCGATCAGTGCGAGCAGGGCCGCGCCCAGCACCGAACCGGCGATCCTGAGCTTGCGGTCGGCGCGCTCGTCCGAGGAGCGGCCGTAGCGGCCCTCGGGCAGCCGCGTGCTCGCGGTACTCATGATCATCCTCTCCGCGGAATTATTCGCCCCCCGATTCGGTCACTATAGAAGCCGCCGAACGCACCCCAAGACGCGGGGCGCCGACCTACCAAGGATTGAGTCTTGACTGACCAGCTGCGATTGATGGCCGTTCACGCGCACCCCGACGACGAGTCGAGCAAGGGCGCGGCCACCATGGCGAAGTACGTGTCCGAGGGGGTGGACGTGCTGGTGGTGACCTGCACCGGCGGAGAGCGCGGGTCCATCCTCAATCCGAAGCTGCAGGGCGACAAGTACATCGAGGAGAACATCCACGAGGTCCGCCGCAAGGAGATGGACGAGGCCCGGGAGATCCTCGGCGTCGGCCAGGAGTGGCTCGGCTTCGTCGACTCCGGCCTCCCGGAGGGCGATCCGCTGCCGCCGCTGCCCGAGGGCTGCTTCGCCCTGGAGGACGTCGACAAGGCGGCCGGTGAGCTGGTGCGGAAGATCCGCTCCTTCCGCCCGCAGGTGATCACCACCTACGACGAGAACGGCGGCTACCCGCACCCCGACCACATCATGACGCACAAGATCTCCATGGTGGCGTTCGAGGGCGCGGCGGACACCGAGAAGTACCCCGAGGCGGAGTACGGCCCCGCCTACCAGCCGCTGAAGCTCTACTACAACCAGGGCTTCAACCGCCCCCGCACCGAGGCGCTGCACCAGGCCATGCTCGACCGCGGCCTGGAGTCGCCGTACGGGGAGTGGCTCAAGCGGTGGAACGAGATCTCGCGCACCGAGCGCACGCTGACCACGCACATCCCGTGCGCGGACTTCTTCGAGATCCGTGACAAGGCGCTGATCGCCCACGCCACGCAGATCGACCCGGACGGCGGCTGGTTCAAGGTGCCGCTGGAGCTCCAGAAGGAGGTCTGGCCCACGGAGGAGTACGAGCTGGCGAAGTCGCTCGTGGACACTTCCCTCCCCGAGGACGACCTCTTCGCGGGCATCCGGGACAATGCCTGACATGAGCGCAAGCGTGAGCCTGGCAGTGACGCATCTCGTTCCCCTCGCCAAGGAGGTCGACGAGAACAAGGTCACCCCCGGCGTCCTCGGCTTCATCGTCTTCGCGGTGATGGCCTTGGCCGTGTGGGGTCTGATGAAGTCGATGAGCAAGCACATGCAGAAGGTCGACTTCAAGGAGTCCCCGGACGCCGGGACGGAGCCGGCCGGCAAGAAGGCCGACTCCGCGGCGCGTCAGGGCTGACGGCCCCAGGGTCACCGTCCCGCCGGTACCGCCACCCCCATCACCTCCCGGGCGTGGCGGTCCGGAGTCATGCGCAGCCGCCAGGCCTGCCAGCCGGCCTCCAGCTGGACACCCCGCTCCAGCAGCAGGGCGTACGCCGAGACGTAGTCGCCCAGCTTGTCGTCCCGCAGCGGATGTGCGGCACGGGCCAGCTGGGCCAGTTCCTCCTGCGCGACCGCGGTGCCCACATCCACTCCGCCGGGCGCCGCGTACGGCAGCAGGGTGCAGCGCAGGAAGCGGGCCCAGTCCTCGCCGCGCCGGTCGCCGTAGGACGTGAACAGGGTGAGCGCCTCGTCGCACAGCGCCAGCGCCTGCTGCGTCCGCGCGTTGCCCGCGTCCACCACGGCCAGCTCCAGGCAGGTCCACGCCTCGCCGTGGGCGACACCGATCCGCTGGAAGTCGGCGCGCGCGTCCACCAGGAGCTGGCGGGCGAAGCCGGAGTTGCGCAGCGAACCGGTCTGCGCGGCCCGCTGGTCCCGGGTCGCCCGCGCCGAGTGGTGCCGGGCGCACGCCAGCCCGTACACGTCCCGCATCCGGGAGAACATCGTCCGGGACCGCTCCAGGTCGCGGACCGCCTGATCCAGATCGCCGGTCTCCTCCAGCGCCTGCCCCAGGTAGTACAGCGTCCACGCCTCACCGCGCGCGTCCTCGTTGTCCCGGTGCCGGGCCATCGCCCGGCGCAGGCTCTCCACGGCGGCGGAGGCGTCGCCGGCCACCAGCCGGGCCCGGGCCAGCTGGGTCAGCGCCCACGCCTCACCGCGCGCGTCGCGCGTCCGGCCGTACCGCTCCAGGGCGGCCCGCAGCTCCGTCTCCGCGCGCGGTACGTCCCCCAGGCGCAGCGCCAGCTGGCCCAGCTGGAAGTGCGCCCAGGCCTCGCCGTGCAGCGAGCCGCCCTCGCGGTGCAGGACCAGGGAGCGGGTGAGCAGGTCCAGCGCCTCCGCCAGCAGGGCCCGGTCCCGCTGGACCGCCGCCAGCGCGTGCATCGTCCACGCCCGGTCCGTCGCCAGCTCCGGCGCCGCCTGCAGATCCAGCGCCTCCTGCAGCTTGGCCGCCGCCTCCGGGAGGTTGCCCTGGTGGTGCAGCGTGATCCCGAGCGAGCACAGCGCGCGGGCCGCACCCGCGTCGTGGTGCGCCTCCCGGTACAGATCCACGACCGACGCCAGCGTGGTCCGCGCCTTGTCCAGCTCGCCCAGCTGCCGGGCCGCGATACCGGTGCGCCACTGCACCGAGCGCACCAGCAGCCCCTGGTCCACCGACTGCGCCAGCTCACTGATCTCACCCAGCCGGTACAGGTCACCGCGCAGCAGGCAGTAGTCGCACAGCGCGCCGAGCAGGTTCAGCACGGCCGCCTGGTCCACCCCCTCGGCGTGCCGCAGGGCCGCCGTGATGAAGCTGGACTCGTCGTCCAGCCAGCGCAGCGCCTCGTCCAGCGAGGGGAAGCCGTGCGAACCGAACTGGTTCGACCGCGTCGACATGTTCCCGTCCACCAGGCGCAGCACCGAGTCGGCCAGCTCCGCGTAGTTCACGATCAGCCGTTCCTGCGCCGCCGCCCGCTCGGCCGGGTCCTCCTCGTCCAGCAGCCGGGCGCGCGCGAAGGCCCGCACCAGGTCGTGCAGCCGGTAGCGGCTGCCGCGCACATGGTCGATCAGCCCGGCCCGGGCGAGCGCCACCAGATGCCGCGTCGCCTCGGCCTCGTCCGTCGCGAGCAGCGAGGCGGCAGCCGCCGCGCCCAGCGAGGCACGCCCCGCCAGGGCGAGCCGGCGCAGCAGCCGGCGGGTGGGCTCCGGCTGGTCGGTGTAACGCAGCCACAACGCCCGCTCCACCGGCTCCACCGGGCCGTACGCGCCCAGGTCCGTGGCCAGCTGCCGCGGTGAGCGCGGACCGAGTGCCGAACCCGCGATCCGCAGCGCCAGCGGCAGACCCCCGCACAGCTGCCGGACCCGGTCGGCGGACTCGGCGTCGTACGTCCCGCCCGTCTCCCGCCGCCCCCCTTCCAAGGAAGTCGCTTCGCTCCCTTGCCCATGAGCGTCCTCGGCCGCCGCGGCCAGCAGCTCCTCGGCGCCCGCCGCGTCCAGCGCCCGCACCGGCAGCTCGTGCACCCATGCCGCCAGATCGGCGGGCAGGGCGAGGGGTGCCCGGCCGGTCACCAGCACCAGGCTGTCGGAACGCTCCGGCACCAGGGCGCGCACCTGCTCCGGGTCCGAGGCGTCGTCCAGCACGATCGTCACCGGCAGACCGGTCAGATGCCGGTGATACAGCTCGCCGAGCCGCTTGACCTGCTGGTCGGGGGAGGAACGCTCACGGAACAGCAGCTGCTCCCGCGGCGCGCCCAGCCGGTTGAGCAGGTGCAGCAGAGCGTCCCGGGTGGACAGCGGCGCCTCCTCCCGGCCGCCGCCGCGCAGGTTCACCACCACCGCGCCCCGGAAGTGGTCCCGCAGCTCGTGCGCCGCACGCACCGCGAGCGTGGTCCGGCCGGAGCCGGGCTCGCCGTGCAGCACGACCACCGTCGGCCGGGTCTCGGTGGCCGCGCGGGCCGCCTGCGCCCACTGCCTGATCCGCCCCAGCTCCGCCCGGCGCCCCGCGAACGGGCCGTCGGCGTCCGGAAGCTGCCCGAACGACTGCTCCAGCACCGAGCGCCTGCGGGCCGCCGCGCTCTTGTCCGTGCCGCGCAGCGCCGGGCCCCCGGCCTTCTTCGCGCCGGTGGAGGCGCTGAGCACCCGCTGCTGGTCGAGGAACGGGCGGATGCCCCGCACATCCAGCGCGGTCAGCCACTGCAGCCGCAGCTGCTCGGGGCCGCCGGGCTGGCCGGCCGCGCCCGCGCGGTGGTGCGCGGCGGGCAGATGCGCACCGGCCACCTTCACCACCGTGGCCGCCGCACCCACCGCGGCCGCGGTCACCCCCGCGCCTAGGGCCGTGCCGGTGCCGGTACCGAGGGTCAGGTCGGCCACGGCGGCGGCGACGGCGGCAACGGCCGCCACCAGCAGGGCCGTTCCGGCGCCCGCGCGCGCATACCGCTGCCCGAAGGTCAGCCGCCCGGCATCCGCCTCGTCCAGTGCGCGCGTATAGGCCTCGTACTCCTCGCCGGCCGCCCCCGCCATCGCGTCCAGCGCACCGCGCGCCCGCGACAGCAGCACCTGCCCGTCGATCCGCCCGCCCGAGCGCCGTACCTCCTCCTCCACGGCCCGCACCAGCAACTGCTCGGCCTCCGCCCGATGGCCGTCCCGCATGTCCCGTCCCCCTCCGGCGGCAACTCCCTTGCGTACGAGTGTCCTTCGGGGGAGGCGGCAGCGCGAGGGGGTGACGATCGCCGGGATGTGCGGGAAGTGTGCCCGGACCGCGCCTACGAGGACTCCACGCGCCCGCGTCCCTTGGCCAACGCCAACGCCACGCACACCCCCGCCACCACCCCCTCCGCCACCGCGCAGCAGAGCGCTTGGAGCAGCGCGTTGCCGCTGTGGGCCGTCGTTATGTCGAACCAGGCGTCCAGCACCGCCACGCTCGCCGTCGCCGAGGCCGTGAGACGGCAGCGGGCGTCACCGCGCAGGCCCAGTAAGGCCGTTGTCGCGCACCCCGTGGCCAGGAGGACGTCCAGGCCTATCCAGGCCAGCGACCAGTGGTGGACGCGTGTCGTGCCGGGCAGGGTGACCGCCAGCACCGCCATCCACGGCACCAGCAGCACCGCTGCCGCCCCCAGCAGGACCAGCGTCCACTTCCTCCCCTTCCGCACCCCTCATGCCCCCTTCTCGCCGGCTCGCCCGGCGTTCCGATGCCACTGCCTCCACCGTAGACCGCAGAGAATTCTCTGCAAAGAAAGTTCGGCAGACATCAGGGACGGCTCAGGGACGTGTCAGGGCGCCTCAGGGTTACCGTGGCCGCATGACCGACGGCCTGCCCGAGATGACCAGCCTGGAGCGCACCGCTCTCTACAAGTCCCTCGGCAATCCCCTGCGCCGCCGGATCCTCGACTACCTCGGCCGGCACGGCGAGGCGAACTCCACCGTGCTCGCCCGCGAACTCGGCGAGAGCTCCGGCACCACCAGCTACCACCTGCGCAAGCTCGCCGAGCAGAAGCTCATCGAGGAGATCCCGGAGAAGTCCGGCGGCCGGGAGCGCTGGTGGCGGGTGCTGCCCTTCCGGCACACCACGCCCGACCCCGCCTCCATGGCCCCGGAGGAGTACGCGGCAGCCGCCGAGCTGGCCCATCTGAAGATCGAGTTCGACACCGCCCTCTACCGCCGGGCCCATCAGGAGTACCGGGGCCCGGAGGGCTGGGCCCAGGTCCAGCGCCACGGCTCCTGGATGACCAAGGAGGAACTCCTCGACTTCATGCGTGAGTACCACGCGCTGCTCGACCGTTACGGCCATCCACGCGAGGAGGCCCCGGACGGGGCGCGCCCTGTGCTGATGCGCTTCTACGCCGTCCCCGAGCCCGCGCAGGAGCGGAACGGCGAACCGGCGGGCTGAGCGCCTCCCCGGGCCCGCTCCCCTTGTCGCCCCCCGTCCGCTCCGCGTGGCACTTCCCGGCTAGGGGGCGGTGTTGGCGCAGACGGCGAAGAGCTGCACCGTGATCGGGCCGACGTTGCTGTTGTCGATGCGCACGCGCCAGGCGGTGCCGTTCGCTGTGGGTGAGGAGGTCCGGGCATCGACCGAGTTGGCTGCTGTCGCGCCCTCGGTGTCATACCCTCCGCCCAGTACGTGCTTCGTGCCCGGGCAGGGCAGTTGGTAGTCGCTCAGGCTGGATCCGGGTTGCACCTGGGTGCTGGTGACCACCTGGTAACCGCTGACCGGTCGAGGTGGCGGCTGTGCCTGGGCGTCAGTCGCCCAAGTGACCACCGTCAGCATGGCGCCCGCAAGCGTCACGGCGGCTTTCCTTCGCTTCATGCTCAGCGCTCCTGTCATGTCTTCGAGGACGGCCTCACCTCACTACTGCCTCGATGACCATCGACAGATCGCCATATGATCAAAAAAGCACTCATTGGGAGCACGGATCCGCTTGGGGTCGTGCTTGCGTCGTGGGAGCATGCAGGCATGAACCGACTCGCTCACGCGCAGTCGCCCTATCTGCTCCAGCACGCCTCCAACCCGGTGGATTGGTGGCCATGGGGAGAGGAGGCGATGACGGAAGCTAAGCGACGGGACGTTCCCATCCTGCTGTCGGTGGGATATGCGTCCTGTCACTTATGTTTCCGGTAATTCACTGGTGTCACGTCATGGCCCACGAGTCCTTCGAGGACCAGGCCACGGCCGACTACCTCAACGAGCACTTCGTCAGCGTCAAGGTCGACCGTGAGGAGCGGCCGGACGTGGACGCCGTCTACATGGAGGCCGTTCAGGCGGCCACCGGGCAGGGCGGCTGGCCCATGACGGTCTTCCTCACCCCGGACGCGGAGCCGTTCTACTTCGGTACGTACTTCCCGCCCGCCCCGCGGCACGGGATGCCTTCCTTCCGGCAGGTGCTGGAGGGCGTCCAGCAGGCCTGGAGCACCCGGCGCGACGAGGTCGGCGAGGTCGCCGGGAAGATCGTGCGCGATCTCGCGCAGCGGGAGATCAGCCACCAGGCCGCCGAGGCGCCCGGCGAGCAGGAGCTGGCGCAGGCCCTCCTCGGGCTCACCCGCGAGTACGACCCGCAGCGCGGCGGCTTCGGCGGCGCGCCCAAGTTCCCGCCGTCCATGGTGCTGGAGTTCCTGCTGCGGCATCACGCGCGGACCGGCGCCGAGGGCGCGTTGCAGATGGCGCGGGACACCTGTGAGCGGATGGCGCGGGGCGGGATCTACGACCAGCTCGGCGGCGGGTTCGCCCGGTACTCCGTGGACCGCGACTGGGTCGTGCCGCATTTCGAGAAGATGCTGTACGACAACGCCCTGCTGTGCCGGGTGTACGCCCACCTGTGGCGGGCCACCGGCTCGGACCTGGCCCGGCGGGTCGCGCTGGAGACCGCCGACTTCATGGTCCGCGAACTGCGCACGGACGAGGGCGGGTTCGCCTCCGCCCTCGACGCCGACAGCGACGACGGCAGCGGGCGGCACGTGGAAGGGGCGTACTACGTGTGGACGCCCGAGCAACTGCGTGACGTACTCGGCGACGACGCCGGACTCGCCGCCCAGTACTTCGGCGTGACCGACGAGGGCACCTTCGAGCACGGGCAGTCGGTCCTCCAGCTTCCGCAGACGGAAGGCGTGTTCGACGCCGAGAAGGTGGCCTCCGTCAAGAGCCGGCTGCTGGAGAAGCGGGCCGAGCGGCCGGCGCCCGGACGGGACGACAAGGTCGTCGCCGCCTGGAACGGGCTGGCCGTCGCGGCGCTCGCCGAGACCGGCGCCTACTTCGGCCGGCCCGATCTGACCGAGGCCGCCATCGGCGCCGCCGACCTGCTCGTCCGCGTCCACCTGGACGACCGCGCCCGGCTCGCCCGCACCAGCAAGGACGGCCGCGTCGGCCCCAACGCGGGCGTACTGGAGGACTACGCCGACGTCGCCGAGGGCTTCCTCGCGCTCGCCTCGGTGACCGGCGAGGGCGTCTGGCTCGACTTCGCCGGACTGCTCCTCGACCATGTCCTCGCCCGCTTCACCGACCCGGAGACCGGTGCCCTGTACGACACCGCCTCCGACGCCGAGCGGCTCATCCGCCGGCCCCAGGACCCCACCGACAACGCCGTCCCCTCCGGCTGGACCGCCGCGGCCGGCGCGCTGCTGAGCTACGCCGCCCACACCGGCTCGGAATCCCACCGCACCGCCGCCGAGCGGGCGTTGGGCGTCGTGAAGACGCTCGGGCCGCGCGTGCCCCGGTTCATCGGGTGGGGGCTGGCCGCCGCCGAGGCGCTGCTCGACGGGCCGCGCGAGGTGGCCGTCGTCGGACCGGCCCTCGCCGATGAGCGGACGGCCGCCCTGCACCGTACGGCACTGCTGGGCGCCGCCCCGGGTGCCGTCGTCGCCTGCGGCACCCCGGACAGCGACGAGTTCCCGCTCCTCGCCGGCCGCACGCTCGTCGGGGGCGCACCGACCGCGTACGTCTGCCGTGGCTTCGTCTGCGATCTGCCGGTGACGGACCCGGCGGCCCTGGAGGCGAGCCTCGCCGCCCCCTGAGCCGCCGGACCGGAGCAGACCGTCAGCCCAGCGGATCCGGAACCGGTTCCGGAACCGGTTCGGTCGCGCCCGGCACGGCCACCGGAGCCGTCGCCCGGCCGCGCAGCCGCCGGTACAGCCAGCGGTCCACGACCAGGAAGCGGGCCGTGAACACGATCGCCATGCTGAGCGCGGTCGCGGGCAGCGCCGTCATGCCCGCGCCCGCGATGAGCAGCGCGGCGAGCGGGATCCGGGCCACCAGGTCGGCGTTGCCGACGGCCGCGAAGGTGAGCAGCCGTACCGTACGCCGGTGGTGGCGCCGCTGGTTGCGGTAGACGAAGGAGTCGATCAGGGCGAAGTTCCACAGCAGCCCCGCCTGGTTGGCGATGATCTCGGCGGGCGCGTACGGCAGCTCGGGGGACGCCACGGTCAGCAGCCACAGCAGGGCGAGGTTGGGGACGAAGCCGGACAGGCCGATCAGCCCGAAGACGACCGCGCGGGCCCGGGGATCGGCGGTGCGCAGGGTGATCAGATGGCGCAGGAAGCGCATGCCCTCCTTCGCCGTGGACTTGGACGCGCCCGCGTGCCGCTCACCGAAGGCGTACGGCACCTCGGCGACCCCGCGCGGCCGGCACCGTACGGCCAGTTCCAGCAGGATCTTGTAGCCGAGCGGCTGCAGGCCCTCGTCCTCGCGGGCGGCCCGGTCCACCGCCGTACGGCGGACGGCGAAGAAGCCACTCATCGGGTCGGTGAGCCCGCTCAGGGCGCGCGGGAACAGGGACTTGGCCAGCAGCGTCGAGGAGCGGGAGACCAGCTTCCGGTAGCCGCCGGCCAGGCCGCCGTGGTCACCGCCGGCGGCGTAGCGGCTGGCCACGACCAGTTCCGCGCCGGTGGACTCGCCCCGCCCGATCAGCTCGAAGACCAGCTCCGGCGGGTGCTGGAGGTCGGCGTCGATGACGACGATCCAGGGTGCCGTGGCGCGGGCGAAGCCCTCCACCACCGCACCGCCCAGGCCGCCGGCCGGCTCGGTCCGGTGGTGCAGGACGACGGGAAAGGGGCAGTGCGCCGCCTCCTCCTCGATGACCGCGCAGGTGTGGTCGGTGGAGTCGTCGGCGAAGACCACCTCGGCGCGGACGCCGTCCGGGACGGCGGCGGCGATCCGGGTGAGCAGCGCGTGGATGTTGTCGGCCTCGTTGAACGTCGGGACGACGATCGAGACGTGGGCGGGCAGCGCCGTCACCGGACCTCCTGGGGCTGCGGGGTCTGCACCGGCAGATGGGCGCCGACGTGGGAGGTCAGCTCCCAGTCGTGCCGCCCGGTGTACTCGCGCCACACGGCGCGCAGCGCGGCGGCGGCCAGCACGACCGCGTACACCGGCCCGCCGGCGATGAGCTTGACGTAGTGCCGGAAGCCGATGCGGAAGCCGTACTCCTTGCCGAAGTCGTGCAGTGCGACGGCCTCGAAGACCACCATCGCAGCCATCGGGATCATCGGCAGCCAGGCGAACAGCGAGAACGGCAGCGGTACGCCCCCGATCAGCGCCGCCAGGATGCCGAGCGGGATCATCACGCCGGTCGCGGCCTGCACGAACGGGGTGCTCAGGGTGTAGCGGGCGAGCAGCCGCTGGCCGACGCCGGGCAGCCGGCGCCACTCGCCCTTGCGCAGCACCTGGAGGAAGCCCTGGTTCCAGCGGGTGCGCTGCTTGTAGAGGCCCTTGAGGGAGTCGGGTGTCTCCTCTCTGGTGACGAGCGCGGAGTGGTAGGCGACGACGACCTTGGCGCCGCCGCTGGACAGCCGTACGCCCAGGTCGCAGTCCTCGGCCAGGCAGTTGCCGTCCCAGCCGCCGGTGGCCCGCAGCAGCTCGGAGCGGACGAAGACGGTGTTGCCGCCGAGCGGGATGAAGCCCTTGCGGGCGTGCAGGTGCAGCCGGCTGCGGAACCAGAAGAAGTACTCCAGGCAGTTGCGCAGGCTGTACCAGCTGCTCTCGTAGTTGATCAGCTGTACGCCGCCCTGGACGACGTCGGCGTTCTCGCGCCGGAAGGCGAAGTCGACGTGGTCGAGCAGCTCGGGGTGGACGACGTCCTCGGCGTCGAAGACCCCGATGACCTGGCCGCGGGCGTGCGGCAGCGCGGTGTTGAGGGCACGCGGCTTGTTCTTCACCTTGTGGGTGTCGACGACCGTGCGTACCTTCTCGGGGTGTTCCTGGGCGAGTTGCCCCGCGATGGCGGCGGTGCCCGGGTCGTCGTGGCCGACGATCACCAGGATCTCGTAGGACGGATGGTCGATGCGGAGCATCTGCTCGACGGTGTGCCGCAGGACGGCCTCCTCGTGCCGGGCGGGGACCAGCAGCGAGAAGGACAGGCCGGGTTCGCCGTCGGGCTCGGCGAACGCCGTGGACTCGAGCGTCTCCGGGGTGCGCCAGGCGTGGAGCATCCACCACAGCGTGACGCCGGCGGCCACCATCAGAACGACGGAATCGATGAACAGGACAGCGGAGACCACGAATTCCCCCCTCGGTTCCCTGGTCTTCCTCGTGCTCGCGCAGCGGAACGCGATCGTTCGGGCCCCTCTCAACCCCCCGGTTCCCCCCGGGCCCGTCGGTCGTGCTTACCCCCGGTGTTCCCGGAGGATTTCCTGCATGGCCGGAACGTGATCGGAAAACGATCGCGGCGAGCTTTCCAGCGAAAGTAGCAGGTTCACCATTTCTCCGGCAATGTGGCTGCCGCGCACGAGCGGAATTTTATGTTCCGCACATCTGGGTGGTCGACCTGTGCCATGATGCTGCGGCCTGCCCGATTTCCAGGGGGTTCGAGGGGGAGTCTCTGGAGGGGGAGTCGGGCCATAAGTGGGGGTGGGGGATTCCGCATGGGGACTGCCGTTGTTCTCCGGCCGACGGCCGGGAATTCACAACAGGACCGGCCCGCGGCACGCCGCACATTGTTTCGCAAGGATTATCTCTGGGTTGCGCCGGTAATCATCATCGCGCTCGTGGTACGCGCGCGGGGAATCGGGAAATACCCGTTTCCCAATGACGACGAGGGCACCTATCTCGCACAGGCCTGGGCCGTCCGGCACGGGGCACTCGCGCACTACACCTACTGGTACGACCACCCGCCGCTCGGCTGGATACAGCTCTCCTCGGTCTCCTGGCTGACCGACCTGCTCCTGCCCGACCTGCCCACCTTCGTCCAGGGCCGGATCGCCATGCTCCCGGTGGCCGCCGTGACCTGCGTCCTCGTCCACGTCGTCGGCCGCCGGCTCGGCCTCGCCCGGCCCACCGCCGCCGGCGCCGCCCTGCTGTACGCGCTGTCGCCGCTCGCCGTGGTTCTGGACCGGCAGATCTACCTGGACAACTTCGCCGTCCTGTGGGCGCTGGCCGCGTTCGCCTTCGCCCTGTCGCCGCGCCGCCACCTCTGGCACCACGTCGCGGCCGGCATGTCCTTCGCGTTCGCCGTGCTCTCCAAGGAGACCATCGGCGTGCTGCTGCCGGTGCTGCTGGTGGCCATGTGGCAGGGCAGCCACTCCAGCACCCGCAAGTTCTCCCTGGCCGGCTTCTTCTCCGGGTTCGTGCTGACCGGCCTGTTCTATCCGCTGTACGCCCTGCTCAAGGGCGAGCTGCTGCCCGGCGCCGGCCATGTCTCGCTGCTCGGCACGCTCAAGTTCCAGCTCGGCGGGCGCGAGGGCAGCGGCTCCGCCTTCCAGACCGGCACCGACGCCCACCAGCTCTTCGCGGACTGGCTCACCCGCGACCCGTACCTGACCGTCGGCGGCGCGGTGGCCGCGCTGTGCGCGCTGCCGGTGCGCCGGCTGCGGCCCGCCGCCCTCGGCGTCCTGGTGCTCGCCCTGGTCGCGCTCCGGCCCGGCGGATACCTGCCGCAGATGTACATCGTGCAGGTGCTGCCCTTCCTCGCGCTGACCCTCGCCGGACTCGCCCAGGTCCTGATCGAGCGGCTGCCCGGCCGGCCCCGGCTGCGGGCCACCGCCGCCCTCGCCGCGATCGCCGCCGCCGCGGTGGCCGCCGGCCCCACCTGGTACCACCAGGACCGGCTGGCCACCACCGCCGACGACAACCGCGTCTACCGCGAGGCCGCCCGCTGGCTGCGCGACACGGACACCGGCGACCGCGACAAGGTCCGCCTGGTCACCGACGGCGTGCTCTGGCTGGACGCGGTCGACGCCGGATACCGGCCCGGCACCGGCGTCATCTGGCACTACAAGCTGGACCAGGACCCGGCCGTCACCAAGACGCTGCCGCACGGCTGGCGGGACATCGACTACGTGGTGTCCACTCCCGCCCTGCGCGGCGAGCGTGCGCATCTGCCCACGCTGCGCGCCCTGTTCGCGCACGGCACTCCGGTCGCCACCTTCGGGGAGGGCGGCGGCCGGATCGACATCCTCCGGATCGGCCGCGCCGGCTGATCCGGAAGGACGCCCGCACCGCCCGTTCCGGCTGATCCGGAAGGCCGCCACCGATCAAGGGGGGACCCGCCATGCCGTACACCGTCATGCCCAACCGCCCGCGCACGCCGTACCGCTCGGGCAGACCGTCCAGAGCCCGGCCGTCCAGAACCCGGTTGCTGCTGACCGCCCTGCTGCTGTTCGGCGCGGCGGTCGGCCTCGGCCCGCTCGGCGCGCAGAGCGCCACCGCCGCGAGCAACCTGGTGAAGAACCCGGGCCTGGAGGTCCTCGACGGGCCGTCCCAGTTCCCGCAGTGCTTCGAGAAGTCCGGCTGGGGCGACAACGACTTCTCCTTCACCGTCACCGACGACGCCCACAGCGGCAGCCGCGCCGTCCGCATCCAGCTGACCCGGCGCGCCGACGGCGACCGCAAGACGATGATGCTGGAGAACTCCTGCGCCCCGCAGGTCACGCCCGACCACCAGTACGACCTGTCGTTCTGGTACAGGTCCAGCACCCCGAACGTGGCGTTCACCCTGTTCCGGCACGACACCGCCCAGGGCTGGGTCTACTGGACCGACCTGAAGACCCTGCCCCAGTCCGCCGGCTGGACCCGCACCGAGGTGCGCACCCCGGTCATCCCGCCGAACACCGACCGGATCACCTGGGGCGGCGCCCTCTACGGCGTCGGCACCCTCACCACCGACGACTACGCGATGACCGACGCCACCGTCCTCGCCGGGCCGGACCCCTGTACGACAGGTGGCACCGGGCCGGAGTGCCGGGGCAAGTGGACCGTGCAGTCCGTCAACTCGCCGGTGCGCGCCATCCACTCGGTGCTGCTGCACACCGGCAAGGTGCTGCTGATCGCCGGCTCCGGAAACGACCGGAACGCGTTCGCCGCCGGCACCTTCAAGACCAGCCTGTTCGACCCGGCGACCGGCACCTACACCGACATCCCGACCCCGGAGGACTTCTTCTGCGCCGGGCACGTCCAGCTCCCGGACGGCCGGGTGCTGGTGGTCGGCGGCAACAAGGACTACGCCGCCCCGGACGGCAGCGTCGGCTACAAGGGCCTGAGGACCAGCTACGTCTTCGATCCGGCGCAGAACAAGTACATCAAGGTCAACGACCTGCTGGCCGGGCACTGGTACCCGTCCGCCACCGAGATGGGCAACGGTGACGTCATCGCGCTCGGCGGCCTCGGCGAGGACTCCGCCGGCACGGTCGTCAACGAGCACTTCTCCTACGCCCAGAACAAGTGGCTGCCGATGGGCGAGGCCAAGCAGGCCTGGTCCTTCTGGGGCCTGTACCCGTCGATGATCCTGCTCCAGGACGGCCGCCTCTTCTACACCGGCAGCCATGTCTTCGGCGGCGGCCTGCCCGGCACCGGCGCCTCCGTCTACGACTACAACGCCGGGACCATCAGCGAGGTGCCCGGACTGCGCAGGAAGGACGAGCGCGACCAGTCCATGTCGGTGCTGCTGCCCCCCGCCCAGGACCAGAAGGTCCTCACCATGGGCGGCGGCAACCACACCGTCTCGCCGGACGCCCACCGGCTGACCGACCTGATCGACATGAAGGCCGCCTTTCCGGGTTACGTGCCCGGCCCCGACCTGCCGCAGGGCCACTACACCGACGGCAGCCCGCAGACCGGCGCCCAGGGCAAGGTCTACGTCTCCGCGGTGATCCTGCCCGACGGCAAGGTCCTGGAGACCGGCGGCGCCCTGCACACCTACCGCGAGGACCCCGTCTTCGAGGCCTCCCTGTACGACCCGGCGACCAACACCTTCCAGGCCGGCCTGGACACCGACCCGGTCCCGCGGACCTACCACTCCTCGTCCACGCTGCTGCCGGACGGCCGGGTGCTCAGCATCGGCAACAACCCCGGTGACGGCTCCTTCGACCAGCGCGTGTCGATCTACCAGCCGCCGTACCTGTTCAAGGGCGACCGGCCGCAGATCACCTCGCTCGCGAGCACCCGCTGGACGTACGGCACCGCGCAGCGCATCACCGTCGACAAGCCGGTGGTGAAGGCATCGCTCATCCGCCCGGCCGCCGTCACCCACTCCTCCGACCCCAACCAGCGCTACGTCGACCTGCCGATGACCGTCGACGGCAACACCATCGACCTCAGCCTGACCAGCAATCCGAACCTGGCGCCGCCCGGCTGGTACATGCTGTCGGTGGTCGACGCGAACGGGGTCCCGTCGGTGTCCAAGTGGGTGCGCGTCGGCTCCGAGGGCCAGATCGCCGCGGCCCGTGTGCAGTCCTTCGCCGACGAACTCAAGGCGAGCGCCACCCAGGAGAGCACACACGAACACCACCACGGCGTGAAGATGGCCGAGGGCTACGACGGCTGCGACCACGCCTACGGCCGGATCAACCAGTGCGTGCCGTGGACGTTCCCGAAGACGAAGCAGGCCGACCGGTGCGCCTGGCTCCTCGCCAAGGGCTACGGCCGCCTTGAGGTACACGGCCGCGACCGGCACCACCTGGACCGCAACAGGGACGGCATCGCCTGCGGGAAGGGAGACCTGACGAGGCGTTAGCGCTGCCTCAGGGCGCGCTCCACGATGGCTTCGAGCTGGTCGTGGTGCGCGCCCTTCCAGTACGCCCGGCCGCAGGTCGTGCACTGGGCGAAGACGTCGTACGAGCGTTGGGTGCCGCCCTTGAGCCGGTCGGCCAGCTCCTCCTTGGTGGCTTCCTTCAGGAGGCCGTTGCAGGCGGTGCAGCGGGTCCAGGGGTGGAGGTCGGGGGCGAAGCGGTCGAGGACGTCGTGGAGCTGGTCGTCGGGGCGGGTGCTGTAGACGAACGCGCCGGCCCACAGTTCGCGGCGGCGCAGCAGGCCCCGGTCGCGGCTGAGCATCACCCGCTTCTCGGCCGCGGAGCGGGCGGCCAGCGCCGGGTCGCCGATGTCCGTCGACTCGTACGCCGTGTCCACGCCGAGCAGCCGCAGCCGGCGGGCCAGCGTCCCGAGGTGGACGTCGAGGAGGAAGCGCAGCGGCGCGCCGGGCACCCGTTGGGGGCGCTCCACCGGCCGGACGACGACCCGCTCGGCCGCCGCCGGGATGTGCGAGGGCGGGACTGTGCGGCCGTCCACGACCAGGGCGCCGACCTCGGTGAGCGGGACCCCGAGGGACTCGATGACATGACCGAGGGTCGAGACGCCGTCCGTGGCCAGGGGTGTGGCCCCGCCGCGGCGGGCGGCCGGCACGAACAGGTGGAGTTCGGAGGCGACTTCGACGTGGATCTCGGTTCCGTTCACCCCGTCAGCATCGCACGCCACGCCGGCCCGGCCTCAGCGGTTTTCCCGGGGCAGGCCGTGCTGCAGGACGTCCAGGGTGCGGTCGACCAGGGCCGCGAAGTCGTCCTGGTGGCCGTGCTCCGCCCAGTACAGGGAGGTCTCCATGAGGCCGCCGATCAGGGACATGGCGTAGACCCGCACCTCCAGGCTCTCCGGGTCGCGGCCGGTGCGCTCGCCGATGGCCTGGCAGAGCATGCGGCCGGTGACCGACATGCTCTCCATCATGCGCGAGCGCACCGCGGGGACCTGCACCATCAGGTGCGTGCGCAGCCGGGAGACCCGCGCGTCCTCCTCCACGCCGAGCTGGACGGCCCGCCGCAGCACGTAGCGGATGGTCTCCGGCCACGGCTCCTCCAGGGGCCGCTGCCTGATCTCCTCCAGGATGAGCGGGTCGTACTCGTCCGTGAGGACGATGTCCTCCTTGGTCGGGAAGTACCGGAAGACGGTCGACGGCGACACCTCGGCGCGGTCGGCGATCTGGTCGATCGTCGTGGCGTCGTAGCCCTGCTCCTCGATCAGCGCGTACGTCGCCGCGCGGATCGCCTCCCGGGTCTTGATCTTCTTGCGTTCCCGCAGGCCCAGGCGGGGGCCGTCGGAGGATGAGGCGGTGGGGGAGTGTGCGGCCGTCATGCCGGTCATTGTCCGGTATCCGTGGCGGCGGCGGCCACGGCCGGCCCCTCCTTCCGTCCGGCGTGCCGCGCGACCGGTGTGTTCGGCAGCAGCAGCGCGGCGAGCAGGGCGGCGGCGAGGGAGGCGACGGCACACACCAGCAGCACCAGGGTCATGCCGTGCACGTACGAGGCGTTCGCCGAGGCCGTGAGGTGCGCGGAGTGGGTCCTCGCGGCGACCAGACGGGCGGCGACGACGGACTCCCCGGCGGTGTGCGCGGCGCCGGCGGGCAGCCCGGCCACGTCGAGCCGGTCAGCGGAAGGCTCCGGCGAGCAGGCTGCCGAGCAGGGCGATGCCGATGGCGCCGCCGACCTGGCGGAGGGTCATGAGCAGCCCGGATCCTCCCCCACTTGCCGAAAGGCGTGGGGGGACCCCCAGCCGGCCCGGTCGGCGGGCAGGGTGCCGAGAGCGCCGTCCATGGCCGGGACCACCGCGAAGCCGAAGCCGATGCCCGTGACCGACAGCCACAGCGCGGTGAAGCCGTAGCCCGAGTCCGTCGTCGTACGGCTGCCCAGCAGGGCGGCGAAGGCGAGCACCACCAGGCCGGCGGTGACCACGGCCCGCGCCCCGAACCGGGCGACCACCGGCTGGGCGCCCCGCGCGGCGACCATCAGTCCGCCCATCATCGGCAGCAGCCTGAGGCCGGTGCCGAAAACATCACCAGGGCCGCGGCGACGGTGTTGAGCAGGAAGCCGCGCCGGGCGAGCAGCGTCATGTCGAGCATGGGGCGGGTGGCGCGGCGTTCGCGCAGCACCAGCGCGGTGAGCAGCACGGCGGACGCGGCGAGGATCGACAGCACCAGAGGGTCGCCCCAGCCGCGGTCGGGCGCCTCGATGATCGCGTAGATGAGGGCGCCGAGGCCGGTCGCGGTGAGCGCGGTGGAGAGGACGTCGACCTTCGGGGAGGCCGGGTCGCAGGTCTCGGGGAGGAAGAGGCAGGCGGCGATGCCGATCGCGGCCATCGGGAGGTTGATCAGGAAGACCGAGCCCCACCAGAAGTGGTTCAGCAGCCAGCCGCCGATGATCGGGCCGAGCGGCATGCCGAGCGCGGAGGCGGCGGAGATCAGGCCGACGGCCTTGGTGCGCTCGTCCGGGCCGAACAGCGAGGGCAGCACGGACAGGGCGAGCGGCATGATCAGCGCCGCGCCCACACCCATGACCGCGCGGGCGGCGGTCACGGCGTTCACCTCGCCGGCCGGCGAGCCGAGCAGCGAGCCCGCCAGGAAGACGCCGAGCCCGGCGACGAGCATCCGGCGGCGCCCGAACCGGTCGCCGAGCAGTCCGGCCGGGAGCATCGGCGCGGCGAAGACGACGACGTAGGCGTCCGCCATCCTCCCCCAGTGCTAAACGCCTGGGGGCACCCCCAGCTGCTGGCCGGTGGTGGCACCGAGCTGCTCCGCCATGGTCGGCAGGGCCACGTTGAGGATCGCCGAGTCGAAGCCGTCCATGAAATGAGAGTAACCCTCAAAATCTTGGGACTGTCAATGGAGAGGTTGTGTCGAGGTATATGAAAACGGCCACGGCTCGGGTGAGCCGTGGCCGGAAGGGCGGATGGGGGCTATGCGTGCTGGTAGGCCACCAGCGAGATGCCGACGTAGTGGACGACGAACGCGGCGAGGGTGAGGGAGTGGAAGACCTCGTGGAAGCCGAACCAGCGCGGTGACGGGTTCGGGCGCTTGATGCCGTAGATCACGCCGCCGGCGCTGTAGAGCAGCCCGCCGACGACCACCAGGACCAGGACGGCGATGCCGCCGGTGCGCAGGAAGTCGGGCAGGAAGAAGACGGCCGCCCAGCCCATCGCGATGTAGCAGGGCGTGTAGAGCCAGCGCGGGGCGCCGACCCAGAAGACGCGGAAGACGATGCCGGCCGCCGCGGCCGCCCAGATGCCCCACAGCAGCCACTGGCCCTTCGCGCCCGGCAGGAGCAGCAGGGTCAGCGGGGTGTAGGTGCCCGCGATGATCAGGAAGATGTTGGCGTGGTCGAGGCGGCGCAGCACGCCGTCCATCCGTGGGCTCCAGTTGCCCCGGTGGTACAGCGCGCTGACGCCGAAGAGCAGGCAGGCCGTCAGGACGTAGACACCGCAGGCGATACGGCCCCGGGACGAGTCGGCGAGGGCGGTGAGCACCAGGCCCGCGATGAGTACGGCCGGGAACATGCCGAGGTGCAGCCAGCCGCGGAGTCGGGGCTTGACCGGATGCGGCAAGGAGAGCGCGACGGGACCGCGGCCGGCGGCCGGCGTGTCCTTGGGCGCGTCGGGGACGGACGCAGTCATGGGCCGCATGGTACCTACGCCGTCGTAAGTCGCCCATCAGTGCACGGTCGGCGAAGCCCGCCGGGCAAAAAGTCCTTCACCTGAACCCAACGTGGACGCAAAGAGTCATGGACATCGTGGGATTCCTCACGCTGCTCACCTGTGATGCCCTCTGGACAGATGGGCACTAGACTCGGATGATCAAATGAGTGCGGTCGGCACCGGATGAGCAGCTACGAAGCGTCCGGGTCGCGGCCCCCACGGGGCGAACAACACAAAAATCCCTCATTTAGGAGCAATCGTGGCGCGCGATATCGCGGCTCCCACCGTCGTCCCCACCAACCACCAGGAACTGATCTCTTGGGTCAACGAGATCGCTGAACTGACGCAGCCGGACAGCGTGGTCTGGTGTGACGGCTCCGAGGCCGAGTACGAGCGACTGAGCGAGGAACTGGTCGCGAAGGGAACGTTCAAGAAGCTCGACCCGATCAAGCGCCCGCACTCCTACTACGCCGCCTCCGACCCGACCGACGTCGCCCGCGTCGAGGACCGGACCTTCATCTGCTCCGAGAAGGAGGAGGACGCCGGCCCGACCAACCACTGGAAGGCCCCCGCCGAGATGCGGGAGATCTTCTCCGGTGAGAAGGGCCTGTTCCGCGGCTCGATGAAGGGCCGGACGATGTACGTCGTCCCGTTCTGCATGGGCCCGCTCGGCTCCCCGCTGTCCGCGATCGGCGTGGAGATCACCGACTCCGCCTACGTCGCCGTCTCCATGCGCACGATGACGCGCATGGGCCAGGCCGTCCTGGACGAGCTGGGCGACGAGGGCTTCTTCGTCAAGGCCGTCCACACGCTCGGCGCCCCGCTGGAGCCCGGCCAGGAGGACGTCCCCTGGCCCTGCAACCAGACCAAGTACATCTCGCACTTCCCGGAGAGCCGCGAGATCTGGTCCTACGGCTCCGGCTACGGCGGCAACGCCCTGCTCGGCAAGAAGTGCTACGCCCTGCGCATCGCCTCCGTCATGGCCCGCGACGAGGGCTGGCTGGCCGAGCACATGCTGATCCTCAAGCTCACCCCGCCGCAGGGCGAGTCCAAGTACGTCGCCGCCGCCTTCCCGTCCGCCTGCGGCAAGACCAACCTCGCCATGCTGGAGCCCACGATCTCCGGCTGGACGGTGGAGACCATCGGCGACGACATCGCCTGGATGCGGTTCGGCGAGGACGGCCGGCTGTACGCCATCAACCCCGAGGCCGGCTTCTTCGGTGTCGCGCCCGGCACCGGTGAGGACACCAACGCCAACGCGATGAAGACCCTGTGGGGCAACGCGGTCTTCACCAACGTCGCGCTCACCGACGACGGCGACGTGTGGTGGGAGGGCATGACCGAGGAGGCGCCCGCCCACCTGACCGACTGGAAGGGCAACGACTGGACGCCCGCGTCCGGGACGCCCGCCGCCCACCCCAACGCCCGCTTCACCGTCCCCGCCTCGCAGTGCCCGATCATCGCGCCCGAGTGGGAGGACCCGAAGGGCGTGCCGATCTCGGCGATCCTCTTCGGCGGCCGCCGCGCCAGCGCGGTGCCGCTGGTGACGGAGTCCTTCGACTGGAACCACGGCGTCTTCCTCGGCGCCAACGTGGCCTCCGAGAAGACCGCCGCCGCCGAGGGCAAGGTCGGCGAGCTGCGCCGCGACCCGTTCGCGATGCTGCCGTTCTGCGGCTACAACATGGGCGACTACATGGCCCACTGGGTCGAGGTCGCCAAGGGCAGGGACCAGTCCAAGCTGCCGAAGATCTACTACGTCAACTGGTTCCGCAAGAACGACGAGGGCAAGTTCGTCTGGCCCGGCTTCGGCGAGAACTCCCGCGTCCTGAAGTGGATCGTGGAGCGCCTGGACGGCAAGGCCGAGGGCGTCGAGACCCCCATCGGCATCCTTCCGACCAAGGCGGCCCTGGACACCGACGGCCTCGAACTGGCCGACTCGGACCTGGACTTCCTCCTCACGGTCGACAAGGAGATCTGGCGCGAGGAAGCCGCCCTGGTCCCCGAGCACCTCGACACCTTCGGCGACCACACCCCGAAGGAGCTGTGGGACCAGTACCGGGCGCTGGTGGAGCGCCTGGGCTGAGGCCCGCCCAAGACTCCACGGCCGGCCTGGATGTGCCCTGACCAGCGATCGTCACGACCGGCCGTGGAACACATCCCGAGGGGCCCCGCACAACGGCGTGCGGGGCCCCTCGCGCTCACTGCTGCCGGTCCTCCAGATAACGGGTGTGCGACTCCTGCCGCCGCGCCTGAGCGTCCCGCAGCGCCGAGGCCAGCCGTCCGGCCTCCTCCTGGAGCAGGCCGAGCTGGCGTTCCAGGTGCCGCTCCGGGGGCTCGGTGCCCGGGGTCAGCCGCGTCCACCAGCGGGTGCGGACGAAGGCGTCCACGGCCTCGGGGACGTCCTGCCGTACCGTCCGGGAGACGGCGTGCACGCCCTCCGGGTCCTGGGCGAGCGCCTCGGCGACCCAGCCCGGTTCCAGCAACGCGGCCAGCAGCTCGGTCAGCGCGGTGAGCCGGGCGGCGGCCGCGGGCGGCAGCTCGACGTCCGCGAGATAACCGCCGAGCCTGCCGAAGTCGGCGCGGATCTCCTCCAGCTGCTGCGACGGGCTCGGGAAGTCGGGCAAGGCGGGCCGCTCGGGCGGGGCGATCAGCGCGCCCGCGCCGTAGAGCCCGGCGACCACGACCGGCCAGTACGGCCCCGCGACCCCGGCGAAGGTCAGCACCAGGCCGGCCACTCCGCAGGCGCCACCGGTGAGGTTCTTGCGGGACTCCAGGTAGCCGAGGACTCTACTGGTAGCCACGGATCTCCTCGAAGGCGCCGTCCAGCGAGCCCTGCCGGGCGTCGAAGAGCCGGCCGCCGGTCAGGTCGGCGATGTGCGCGAGTTCGGAGCGGGAGGAGTCGCCGAAGAGGATCGGGAAGACGGGGATGTCCCGCTGGGCGCCGCCGAGGGCGCGGTAGAAGCCGTCGAAGTCGCCGGCCCCGGCACCGGCCGTGTTCTCGCCGTCGGTCATCAGCACGATCGAGGTGAAGGTGTCCTTGTCGGCGCGCAGGTGGTCGTACGCCTGCTCCAGCGAGGTGTAGACGGCGGTGCCGCCGTCGGCGCTGAGCGCCTCCGTGTCCCGGCGGATGGCGGTCAGCCCGGCCTTCGGGTCCCCGGGGTCGACGACGTGGGTGCGCACGCTCTTCACGGCCGAGCCGAACGGCATCAGCGTCACCTCCTCCCGCTCGTGGAAGTCACCGGTCAGGCCTGTCAGCGCCTTCTTGAGCGAGGCGAGCCGGTCGCCCTCCATGGAGCCGGAGGTGTCCAGGACGTACACCGTGCGGGAGGGCCGGCGCAGTTCGTTCTCGTACGAGTCCAGCAGGCCGTCGGCGACCGAGCGGCTGCCCGGGAAGGGGAGTTCCCGGCGCCTGCTGGTGTCGAGGCCGGCGGCGGGCCGTACCGAGGCGACGACCGGGCGTCGGTGGGTGGTCTCGGTGATCAGCTTCTGTACGGCGTCGGTGCGCAGGTCGGCGGTCACCTTGCGGACGTCCTCGCGGGTGCGGGCGTCGGTGGCGGTGAGCGAGGACAGCGGGTAGTCGGCGGTGACGACGCCGTCGCGGGGGCGGATCACGGTGAGACCCCGGATGCCCTTGAGGACGGACTCGTAGTTGAGCAGGGCGTCGACGGTGCCGCGCCGCTGGTAGGCGGCGGCCAGCCAGCCCGAGGAGCCCGAGGTGAGCTTCTGCCCCGTGAAGAACTCCTTCAGCCGGGGCGTCGCCTTCGCCACGTCGGCGTCGGTGAGCGCCGACTGGGCGCCGGAGAGGGCGGAGGCGAGCGAGATCAGGGTGGCGAAGCCGGAGTTGGAGCGGGCCGGGTCGGTCATGCCGTAGGTCAGCCTGCCGTCCCGCACGGCCTGCTCGACCTGGGACCAGGTGACGTCCTCCGGCCGCCAGCCGAGGGCCCGCGCGGTGGCCGGCCTGACGCCGACGGCGACCGGGCTGGACATGACGGAGGTCTCGGACACGACCTTCTTCGCGGCGTCGGGCCGCAGCCGCAGGTAGGCGTCGGAGGACAGCCACAGCGCGTCGTACGCCCCGTCCGCCTTGCCCTTGGCCAGCAGGTCGACGGCGTCCAGGGTGCCCATGTAGGTGGGCCGGATCGTGACGCCGGTGTCCTTGCGGACGCGGTCGAAGACGGCGGTCATGTCGCTGAGTTCGCTGGAGGCGAGGACCCGGAGGGTGCCGGGCTTCGGGGCGGCCGGGTCGTCCTCGTGCCGCTCCTCGGCCGTGCAGCCGGCCAGCAGGGCGGCGGTGGCGGCGACCAGGGCCAGTACGCGTCGTCTCATGCGAGCCCGCCCTCCAGCGCACCCTGGGAGCGGCTGCGCTCCAGATGGGCGGAGGCGCTGTGCAGCTCGTCCGTGAGCGACTGGACGGTACTGGCCATGACCTCGGTCGCCTGGACCTTGTAGCTGTCGATGGCGTCGAGGGTGCGGTAGATCTGCTGGAACGCGGCGCGCAGGGTCTCCACGCCGACGGCCGGGTCGGCGGCGATGCGCTGGATCTCGCCGCTCTGCGTGGCGAGCATCTCGGCGTTGCCCCGGACGAGGTCCTCCGTGGTCCCGCGCAACGCGTTGACCTGCTCGACGACCTTCTTCTGGTTGTCCAGGGCGGAGGCCAGCATCACGGAGATGCGCAGGGCCGAGACGGTGGTCGTCGCGGCCCGGTCGACGCCCTTGATCAGCTCGTCGTTGTTGCGGCGTACGACGTCCATGGCGAGGTAGCCCTGGGCGCACACCGCGAGCTGGGTGAGCAGGTCCTGGTGCTTCTGCCGGACCGGGAAGAGCACGTCGGCGCGGAGCGCGTCGGCCTCCTGGGGATCGCCGGTCCCGAGGATGTGCTCCTCGACGGCGGTGTCCAGGGCCTGGGTGAGGACGACGTACTCCTGGAGCTTGCCCATGGTCTCCCACAGGCGTACCCGCTCGGTCTGCAACGCGGCGTTGTCCCGGCGCAGTTCGTCCTGGCCGCCGCGCAGCGCGCCCACGATCCTGTTCAGGTTGCCCTGTGCGGAGGCGTACTTGGCGAGGTGGTCGCGCAGCCTGTTGCCGCCGGGCAGCCGGGACAGGAACTTCCGTCCCCTGCTCGCGGGCAGGTCCCGCGGGTCGAGGTCCTCCACCACCCGGCGGAGTTCCACGAGCGAGCCGGCGACATCGGCCTGGGCGTCCCCGCCCTTGCCGGGCAGGCTGCGCACGGCCCGCTCCAGCATGCGGTTGGACTGGGCGGCGGCGGTGCGCATCTCGCCCGCGCCGAGCGCGGTGATCTCGCCGACCTTGCCGGCGAACTCGGGGGAGCGGGCGTCGAGCGAGGCGAGCTGCTCGACGAAGGCGGTGGCCTTGCGGGCCATGTCGGTGCGCACGGCGTCCTCGACGGGCACCAGACCGCCGGCCTTGTCCTTCGGCACGGGCCGGACGGGGTCGGGCGGGGTGAGCAGGAAGTCGCTGTCGGTCATGCGGTGGTCCCCCGTGTCATCCGCGCGCCCGGCGGGCCATCTCGTGCAGCACCGCGGAGGTGGGCACGGGCGCCTGCCGGACGCCGGTCAGCTTCTGGTTGAGGTAGGCGGTGCGGCCGGCCGTGTGGCCGGTGAACTCGGCGGCGTCGCCCTGCGGCCGGAATCCGTACCGCACGGCGAGCATGCGCAGGGTCGGATCGGTGCTGAGCAGCTGCCCGAGCGCCCGGCCGTCCGCGTCGAGCGGTACGACGGTGTGGTCGCTGTTGACCGTGGTGTCCGGGTAGAGGACCACCAGGTCGTCCACGGTGTGCTCCTGTTCGAGCAGCGCGGCGACCTGCGACTCGTAGACCAGCACCAGCGGGTTCCCGGCGCCGCTGACGAAGTCCCGGAACACCGCGTCCGTGCTGGACTGCTGGGCGCCCTGGACGCTGACGAGCTTGTGCAGCAGGGGTGCGGTGCGGTCGAGGTCCGCCTTGCCGGTGACGACCTTGCCGCCGTTGGCCACGTAGGAGGAGGCGGCGAGGTACAGAGCGCCCGAGTTGGAGGACTCCGGGTCGGTGCTGGAGACGTAGACGGTCCCCGCCAACTCCCCGTGCCCCTTGGCACCCTTGAACTGCTGCCAGGTGCGGTCGTGCCGGACGGCGTCCAGGAAGGCGGCCATCTTCAGGGTGCCGCGGCTCTTGCCGTCGAGCACGGCGAGCCCGTTCGCGGCGAGCACGTCGGCCGCACTCCGGTGGGCGACGACGACCAGCGGCGAGTAGAAGGGCCGGGGCAGCGGCTGCTGCGCGTGGTACTTCCCGGCCAGCTGGTCGGCGGGCGCCTGGCTGGACGGGAACGCGAAGTCGTACCCCTTGAGGTCCAGGTCCTCCATGGCCCAGGACCCGGAGGCCTCGGCCTTGACGGTGTAGCCCTTGGCGGCGAGGGCCTTCACCACGTCGGGATCGGCGAAGAACTCGGCCTTCTCCGATCCGATCACACCCCGCACGGTCTTCGTTGCCGTGCCCTTGTCCTCCCCTTGCCGGCCCGCGACGACGGCGGCCACCACGCCACCGATCAGCAGAACGGCGAGGACGATTCCAGCGATACGTCTCACGCCGGGGAGCGTGCTCCCGGAACTCCAAGTTCCTGGGCGTCGCGGATGAACGGGCGGTGACAGACCGGCCCCGGCACTGCAACGCGCCCCATGGGGGCGCGGGGCGGTGGCGATCTGCGGCTCCGCCGCGCGGGCGCGACAGGCCACAACGAACCCGCAGCCGCAGGACGACACAAGTCCCAACGGCGAGAGGCACTGTCGGCCAAAGCCAACGCGGTGTGTGGCGCCCGGTCCGCGCGTCGCTGCGGGTGCACGCGGACCGGGGCCGATCGGGGGACCCCGCTGGTGGGGGTCAGTGGGCGGCGCTGAGTTCCTTCGGGTCGGCCAGCGCGGCCGTGTGCGCGTCCATCCGCTCGGCCGAGAGGATCGCCGCCGAGGTGTCGGCGCGCGAGGCGGCGACCACGAGCGCGCGGCCGGCGAGGGCGAGGGCCCGCCGGTGCAGGGCGGCGGGGTCACCGGCCGCGGCGGGCGCCGCGCGCAGCGGCGCACGCCCGCCGCGCAGTCGGCTCACCTCTTGGGCCAGGCGCTCCGCGGCCCGGTCCAGGTCAGCGGCGGGGGTCAAGGCGCGCAGCTCGTCGGTGACCGCGAGCAGCGCGGCGAGGTGCCCGGCGAGCTGGATGTCCAGCTCCTCCTCGCGCGAGCGGTGCGGGAAGTCCGAGGTGGTGCCGGCCATCGTGCTGTGGACCGACTTGGTGCGGATCGGTTCGTACATGGTGGATGGCCTCCTGTGCTCTGACAGGAAGCCATCCTAGCTTAGATTTCGTCTAAAGTTGAGTCGGATCACAGAATGAAGTCCGTCGACTACGGCTGGCTGTACCCGTCCAGGAAGTTCCCGATCCGCGTGACCGCGTCCCGCAGGTCGCCGGCGGTCGGCAGCGTCACGACCCGGAAGTGGTCGGGCTCGGGCCAGTTGAAGCCCGTGCCCTGGACGACCATGATCTTCTCCTGGCGCAGCAGGTCCAGCACCATCTGCCGGTCGTCCTTGATCTTGAACACCTGGGGGTCGAGCCGCGGGAAGAGGTACAGCGCGCCCTTGGGGCGTACGCAGCTCACGCCCGGGATCTGGGTGAGCAGCTCGTACGCGGTGTCCAGCTGCTCCTTGAGCCGTCCGCCCGGCAGCACCAGGTCGTTGATCGACTGGCGTCCGCTGAGCGCGGCGACCACTCCGTGCTGGCCCGGCATGTTGGCGCACAGTCGCATGTTCGCCAGGATCGTCAGGCCCTCGATGTAGGAGTCGGCGTGCGCGCGCGGGCCGGAGATCGACATCCAGCCGACGCGGTAGCCGGCCACCCGGTACGCCTTCGACATGCCGTTGAAGGTGAGGGTGAGCAGATCGGGGGCGACCTTCGCGGTCGGGGTGTGCGTGGCGCCGTCGTAGAGGATCTTGTCGTAGATCTCGTCGGAGCAGACCAGCAGGTTGTGCCGGCGGGCGATGTCCGTCAGCCCCTTGAGCATGGCCTCGTCGTAGACCGCGCCCGTGGGGTTGTTCGGGTTGATGATGACGATCGCCTTGGTGCGGTCGGTGACCTTGCGCTCGATGTCGGCGAGGTCGGGCATCCAGTCGGACTGCTCGTCGCAGCGGTAGTGCACCGCCGTGCCGCCGGAGAGGGAGACGGCGGCCGTCCACAGCGGGTAGTCCGGCGCCGGTACGAGGACCTCGTCCCCGTCGTCGAGGAGACCCTGCATGGCCATCACGATCAGCTCGGAGACGCCGTTGCCGATGAAGACGTGCTCGACGTCCGTCTCGATGCCGAGGGTCTGGTTGTGCATCACGACCGCGCGGCGGGCGGCGAGCAGACCCTTGGCGTCGCCGTAGCCGTGCGCGGTGGAGACGTTGCGGAGGATGTCCTCCAGGATCTCCGGGGGGCACTCGAAGCCGAAGGCGGCCGGGTTGCCGGTGTTGAGCTTGAGGATGCGGTGGCCTGCCGCCTCCAGCCGCATGGCCTCTTCGAGAACCGGTCCGCGGATCTCGTAACAGACGTTGGCGAGCTTGGTCGACTGGATCACCTGCATGTCCGTGAGCTTACGGCCCGGTAATGGCTCATGGCTCGTGTTTTCCGCCACGTGAGACACGAAGGTTTGCCCGGAAATCACCGTCAGCTGTCTCAGGACTCTCTTGCGTCCCTACAATCCGCTGGCATGTCCACGGAACGGGAGCACGAGGTGGGGGCGGACGGCATGCACGGAGCGGGCGGCGCGCCCGGGGTCCGGCCGAACGTGTACCACCCGCAGCAGGCTCCGGCCCCCGCGTACGACGAGTACGCCGACCCGGCCGCCGCGCACGGCTGGCAGAACACCTACGACGAGACCCGGGAGCTCCCCCCGATACCCACGGAACCGACAGAGCCCGGCGAGGGCCGGCCCGGCGAGGGCCGGCCCGGCGAGGGCCGGCGGGGCGAGGGTCGGGCCGGGCGTCGGCGTGCGCAGCGGCGTGCGGGCGGCCGTCGTCGGATGGCGGTCGTCGCCGGTGCCCTCGGGGCGGCCGGAACCGCCGCGGTGATCGCCGTCCTGGCCGGGTCGGGCTCCTCGGAGGGGTCCCGCCCGGTGGACGGCGGACGGGGCGCGGGCACCTCCGCCAAGGACACCACCGCCCCGGCCATGACGACCCCGGCCAGCACCGCCCGCTCCACCCCGGCCTCGCCGCCCCCCACGGCCGCGCTCCCGCCCGCCGCCACGCCCACGGACGGCACCTCGCGCCCCCCGAGCGACAGCCCGTCGACGACGACCTCCCCCTCCGCCACCCCGCCCACCACCCCCACACCCACGGCGTCGTCCCCCGACCCAACGCCATCCGGCTCCGAAACCCCCCGCAGCCGAGGCCACGGCCACGGAACGACAAAGCGCCCACGCTGACGGGGCGACCGGGCTACGCACGCGTCCGCCCATGTGGTCACGGTGTGACGAAGGGACCGCGCAGATCGGGCGGCTGGGCCGTGTGTCTGTCCTGTCTGTGCGGCCACGGAGTGACGGAAGGGCTGCGCTGATCCGGCGGCAGGGCCACGCACCCGTCCGCCCCCGCTGGTCACGGCGTGACGATGCAGCCATGCTCGCCGGGTGGCCGGGCCGCGCACGTGTCCGGCTACGCGGTCACGGTATGACGAAGTGACCGCGCCGGCCGGGCGGCCGGTCCACGCACCCGTCCGGCCCCGCTGGTCACGGCGTGACGATGCGGCCACGCTCGCCGGGTGGCCGGGCCGCACGCTCGTCCGCCTGTGCGGTCACGGCGTGGCGCAGCGACCGCGCTCACCGGAGGCCGGGCCCCGCACCCGCCCGCTTCGCCGGTCCCGGCATCACGAAGCAACCACACTCACCAGGCGGCCGGGCCGCACCCCACCCCCAACCCCCCAACACCAACCCCGTCATAAGTCACCCCAGTTGGCCCGCCGTCAGGCGGCACGTCGTGCGACAGTTGGCTGTATGACCGAACAGGATCCAGGCCCGCAGTACGGGAAGCGGGCGGTCCCTGCCGTGGTGGCCGGGGAGGATGTGCTCCTCTCCGATGAGGACCGGGAGCGGGCTGTCGAGCGGGTGCGGGCCGCCGTGGTGAGCGGTCGGCTGCCGCTGGGCGAGTTGGACGGGCGGCTCACCCGGATCTACGACGCCCGGACCCGGGGTGAGTTGGAGGCCGCCGGGAGCGGGCTGCCCGAACCCGGGCCCAGGGACACGCTGGTGGTGGACCGCGCGCCCACGTCCCGTTTCGCGCTGGGCCTGTTCGGCGGGTTCCGGCGGAGCGGCCCGTGGGTGGTTCCGGCCAGGTTCACCGCCTGGTCGATGTGGGGCGGCGGCCGACTGGACCTGACCGAGGCGCGGTTCGCCGACCAGGAGACGGTGATCCGGGCCGTGGCGCTGTGGGGCGGTACCGGGATCGTCGTCCCGGACGACATCGACGTGCAGGTCCGGGGGTTCGGCCTGTTCGGCGTGTTCGGCGGACGCGGGGCGCACCGGACGGGGCGGCCGGGCGCGCCGCGTGTCGTCGTGAAGGGGCTCGCCCTGTTCGGAGCCGTCGTCATCAAGCCCAAGCGGTAGGCGGTTCGGACCCTGTACGGCCGAGGGAAACCCCTATGACCTGACGCGGCTTCTTGTTCACACCCCTCTCTGCATTGAGAATGCGCATGACAACCATGCGAGGGCGGCCGGAAGATCTCCGGTCGCCCACGTCGTAAGAGGGGACCCCCACATGAACAAGCCTCTCCTTGCCGCCCTGACCTCCCTGGCGATAGCCGGACTGGGCGCGACCCCGGCGATCGCCGCCCCGCATACCGCCAAGGCCGTCAAGGCCACCGTCGACTTCGCCGGCACCGTCTCGCTCAGCAACTGCTCCGGCTCCGTGATCCGCTTCCCCAACTCCGCGGCCACCGACCCGGCCCTGGTGCTGACGAACGGCCACTGCCTGGAGACCGGCATGCCGGACGCCGGTGAGGTCATCACCGGCCAGTCCTCCAGCCGTACCTTCGGCCTGCTGAACTCCGCCGGCACCAAGGTCGCCACCCTCCGTGCCAACCAGGTCGTCTACTCGACCATGACGGACACGGACGTCACGATCTACCGCACCACCACCACCTACGCGGCGATCAAGAACTCGTACGGCATCAGCCCGCTCACCGTGCAGGACACGCACCCCACCGCCGGCACCGCCATCAAGGTGGTCTCCGGCTACTGGAAGCGCATCTACAGCTGCAACGTCGACGGGTTCGTGTACCGGCTGAAGGAGGGCGACTGGACCTTCAAGGACTCGGTGCGCTACACCTCCGCCTGCAACACCATCGGCGGAACCTCCGGCTCCCCGGTCATCGACACCGCCACCGGCAAGGTCGTCGCCGTCAACAACACCGGCAACGAGGACGGCGAGCAGTGCACGGTGAACAACCCGTGCGAGGTCGACGCGAACGGCAACATCACGGTCCGCCAGGGCATCAACTACGCCCAGGAGATCTACAACATCCCGGCCTGCTTCACCACCGGCAACAAGCTCAACCTGAGCGCGGCCGGCTGCACCCTGCCCAAGCCGTAGCCCCCGGCGGCGGGCGGTCACACCGGCGTACGCCGGACCGCCCGCCCCGCCAGTACGTCCGTCCGCCTGCCGTCCTCGATCACGAACCTGCCGTCGATCAGCACATGCGGGATCCCGGCCGGCAGCGCCCGGGGCTCGGCGAAGGTGGCACCGGGCGCGACCGTCTCCGGGTCGAACAGGACCAGGTCGGCCCGGTACCCCTCGCGCACCAGCCCGCGGTCCGGCAGCCGTAGCCGCGCCGCGGGCCGGGACGTGAGGTGGGCGACGCACTCCTCCAGCGTCAGCACCCCCAGCTCCCGTACGTAGTGGCCGAGATAGCGCGGGAAGGTGCCGTACGCGCGCGGGTGCGGCCTGGCTCCCTGGAGGATGCCGTCGGAGCCGCCGGTGTGCGCGCGGTGCCGCATGATCGCGCGGACGTTCTCCTCGTGGCCCACGTGCTGGAGGATCGTCGTACCGAGCCGGTCCGCCACCAGCAGGCGGTGGGCCGTGGCCCAGGGGGTCTCGCCGCGCAGCCGGGCCGACGCGTGGACGGTACGGCCCACGAAGCCGGCCAGCGCCGGATCGGCCACTCCGGAGACCTCGATCGTCTCCCACTCCACCGGCACCCCGTGGCAGCCGTCCGAGCCGGTCACCTCCAGGTCGTGCCGGATCCGCCCGGCCGTCACCGGGTCGGCGAGCCGGGCCAGGATCTCCTCCGGGCCGCCCTCGCTCGCCCAGCTCGGCAGCAGCGCGGCGAGGGTCGTGCAGCCGGGGGTGTAGGGGTAGGTGTCCAGGGTGATGTCCGCGCCCGCGTCCAGGGCCCGGTCGAGGAGAGCGAGCAGCTCCGGTGCCCGGCCCTTGTTCACGCCGAAGTTCATCGTCGCGTGCGCGAGATGCAGCGGGCAGCCCGCCTCCCGGGTCAGGTCGACCATCTCGGCGTAGGCGTCCAGGGCGCCCGCGCCGTACGAGCGGTGGTGCGGGCAGTAGTAGCCGCCGTACCCGGCCACCACCCGGCACAGCTCGGTCAGTTCGGCGTCCTTCGCGTACATGCCGGGCGTGTACGTCAGCCCGGAGGACAGCCCGACCGCGCCCTGCTCCAGCCCCTCGGCCACCAGCGCCCGCATCCGGTCCAGCTCCCCGGGCGTCGCCTCGCGGTCATCCCAGCCGACGACGAGCGCCCGGACCGTGCCCTGCGGGACCAGGTAGGCCGCGTTGACGGCGATGCCCCGGTCGAGCCGGTCCAGGTACTCACCGACCGACCGCCAGTCGAAGTCGACGTCGTCGCCGTACCCGTTCCATCCGGTGATCGCCCGCCGCACCTGTGCCAGCGTGCGGTCGTCCACCGGCGCGTACGACAGCCCGTCCTGGCCGAGGACCTCCAGCGTGACCCCCTGCGCGGCCTTCGCGCTGTGGTCGGGGTCGCGCAGCAGGGCCAGGTCGGAGTGGGCGTGCATGTCGATGAAGCCGGGGGAGAGGACCAGGCCCTCGGCGTCCAGCTCCCGCGTGGCACGCGGTCGCTGGCAGCCCGCCGCGGCGGCCTCCTTGACGATCGAGACGATCCGCCCGCCGTCGATCACCACATCGGCGCGGTACGACGGGTCGCCGCTGCCGTCGACGACGTCGGCGTCCCGGATGACCAGGTCCTCCACGCGCGCCTCCTAGAAGAACGTACGGATGTAGTCGACGACCGTGCCGTCCGCCTCGGCGACCGGGATCAGCTGCCACTTGTCGAAGGACGTGCACGGGTGGGACAGCCCGAACCCGATCCAGTCGCCCACCTCGACGTCCGCGCCGGGCTCGGTGCGCAGCCACAGGTGCTGGTCGGACAGGGCGGTCACCTCGATCCCGGTCGCCGGACGCTCGGTACCGCCCCGGCGTACCACCTGCGCCACCGGATGGTCCAGGTCGTAGGCGGCGTCCCGCTTGCCCGCGTTGACGAACGCCTCCGTCGCGGACGGCCGGGACACGACCTGCGCCCACAGCCGGAACGCGGGCTCCAGGGCACCTTCCTCGGGCACCCGGTTGAACGGGGTGAGCCTGCTGTAGTGCACGTCGTCGTGCGAGACGTAGGCACCGGAGCGCAACAGCTTCAGGACGGGGAGGGAGAGCCCGGGGACGGCGGCGAAGACATCCGCGACCGCGTCGAACCACTCGCTGCCGCCGGCGCTGACGACGATCTCGCCCGCTCCGGCGAACCGCCCGGCCTTGTCGAGCTCCACGGCGAGCGCGACCAGCCGTTCCAGCCAGGCCCGCACCCGATCCGGGTCGGCGCCGGGCACCTGGGCCTCGTAGCCCGCGACACCCACGAGCCGCAGTGTCCCGGTGCCGGCCACGGCATCGGCGACGGCCCGGGCGTCCTCCTCCGTGCGCACGCCGGTCCGGGCACCCTCGCCGGCGCCCAGCTCGATCACGACGTCCACGGGCCGGGCGGTGCCGGCGAGGGCCGCGTCCATCAGCTCCACCCCGCGCACGGAGTCGACGTAGCAGACGAACCGGAACTCCGGATCGGCGGCCAGCTCGCCGGCGATCCAGCGCAGCGCGGAGGCGTCCACCAGCTCGTTGGCGAGGAAGACCCGCCGGACGCCGAACGCCCGGGCCACCCGCACCTGGTGGGGCAGCGCCAGCGTGATCCCCCAGGCGCCGTGCTCGATCTGGCGCCGGAACAGCTGCGGGGCCATCGAGGTCTTGCCGTGCGGGGCGAAGGCCAGGCCGTGCCGGGAGGCGTACGTCTCCATCAGCGCGAGGTTGTGCTCCAGGCGCTCGGCGGACAGGGCGAGGACGGGCGTGGTGAAGCCGTCGCCGTCCCGGAAGAGATTGCGGCGCTGGGCGGCCAGCTCGCCGACGGTCAGTCCGTCGGCGTCCGGGGGGAGGCCCTTGAAGCGGTGGTCGACACGTTCCTCGGCAAGGCGGGCGAGCGCTTCGCTGCTCATGGAGCCCCTCTCTCGGTCGTTGCGCCATGTGCAACGGCCATTGCATGCGGTGCTTACTGGTGTCTAGCATCTCGCCGAACACCGGGTCAACGGAGTCCGCCGCCCGGTCATCGTCCGGCCCTCATCCGGTCATCGACAGGAGTCATCATCAACGACGCTGCTTACGCCTCGGTCGTTGCGCGCCCGTTGAACGTCGTGGACGTGGTCGCGCTCGGCGAGTCCATGGTCACCTTCCTGCCCAGCCGCCCCGGCCGCCTCGCCGACGTACCCTCCTTCGACCGGGCCATCGGCGGCGCCGAGTCCAACGTGGCCTGCGCCCTGGCCGCGTTCGGACACCCGGCCCGCTGGATCAGCCGGGTCGGCGCGGACGGCTTCGGCGACCACCTGGTCGAGCGGATCGGCGGCCACGGGGTCGACGTCTCCGCCGTGCACCGGGACCCGGAGCGCCCCACCGGCGTCTACTTCCGCACGGCCGGCGACCGGGGCACGGGCGCGCACGAGGTGGCGTACTACCGGGCCGGTTCGGCGGCATCGGCGATGTCGGTACGGAACGTGGACCTGACGGCGGCACGGGCGGGGCGGGTACTGCACCTGTCGGGGATCACGGCCGCGCTGTCGGGAGAGTGCCGGGACCTGCTGCGTGCCCTCACTGCCCGCAGCGCGGCACGCCCGCTGGTCTCCTTCGACGTCAACCACCGCCCGGGCCTGTGGCGGGCCGCCGAAGGGGCAGCCGTCCTGCTGGAACTGGCCCGGGGCGCCGACATCGTGTTCGTGGGCGAGGACGAGGCGGAGGAGGCGTGGGGGGCCACCGGGGGCCCGGCCGCCGTCCGGCAACTACTGCCGGAACCGGCCGTACTGGTGGTGAAGGAGGGCGCGCGGGGTGCGACGGCGTTCGCAGGCGAAGGCGAGACCGACGCAGCCTCGCACCCCCTGCCGCCCCTCGCCGACGGCACCCCGCCGGCGCCCGGCCGCACGGTCCGTCCCCGGCCCGCCCCGGCCGCCTTCGTGCCCGCCCCCACCGTCGACGTCGTGGCCACCACCGGCGCCGGAGACGCCTTCGCCGCCGGATTCCTCTCCGCCACCCTCCGCGGCCTCCCCCTCCGCGCCCGCCTCCGCCACGGCCACCTCTTCGCCGCCGCCGCCCTCACCACCCCCGGCGACCTCGCGGCACCCCCCGCCCGCCACCACGCCGACCGGCTCGCCGCCCTGGGCGACGACGCATGGGGGAGACTTCGACTCGGCCCCGGCTGGACACAGGCCGAGCAGGCCGAAGAGGAGGCGAACACCCCATGAGTCAGACCGTCGACCGCGCCCTGAGCATCCTGCCGCTCCTCGCGGAGGGCCCCGCCGACCTCGGCCAGGTCGCCGACCGCCTCGGCGTGCACAAATCCACGGCCCTCCGGCTCCTGCGCACCCTGCACGAACACGGCCTGGTCTACCGCCAGTCCGACCAGCGCTACCGCCTCGGCGCCCGCCTCTTCGCCCTCGCCCAGGAGGCGATGGAGAACCTCGACATCCGCGAGATCGCCCACCCCCACCTCGTACGGCTCAACGAGAGGTGCGGCCACACCGTCCACCTCGCCGTCTACGAGGAGAACGAAGTGCTGTACATCGACAAGGTGGAGAGCCGCTACCCGGTCCGCATGTACTCGCGGATCGGTAAACCGGTGGCCATCACCGTCGCGGCCGTGGCCAAGCTGCTCCTCGCCGACCTGCCCGAACCCGAGCGCCGCGCCCTCGCCGAGCAGCTCGACTACCCCGCCTACACGGCCCGTTCGACCCCCGACGCCGAGGCCTTCCTGAAGGAACTGGCCACGGTGCGCGAACAGGGCTGGGCCACCGACCTCGGTGGCCACGAGGAGTCCATCAACTGCGTCGCCGCCCCCGTCCGCGGCGCCGACGGCCGGGTCGTCGCCGCCATGTCGGTGTCCGCGCCGAACGTGGTCGTCACCGCCGAGGAACTCCTCACCCTGCTCCCGCTGGTGCGCCGTACGGCGGACGCGATCAGCGGCGAGTACTCCGGCAGAACACCCGTAAGCCAGTAAGGGACCCCGTATGACGGACAAGATCGCGCTCACCCCGAAGACCCACACCACCCCGCCCGCGAAGTTCTCGCACGGCGTGAAGAAGGGCAACATCCTCCAGGTCGCCGGCCAGGTCGGCTTCCTGCCCGCCGAGGAGGGCAAGCCCCCGACGCCGGCCGGCCCGACCCTGCGCGAGCAGACCCTCCAGACCCTCGCCAACGTCAAGGCGATCCTGGAGGAGGGCGGCGCGAGCTGGGACGACGCGATGATGATCCGCGTCTACCTCACCGACACGGCCCACTTCGCCGAGATGAACGAGATCTACAACGCCTACTTCGAGGAGCAGGGCCTCACCCGGCCGCCCGCCGCCCGCACGACGGTCTACGTCGGACTGCCGGCCGGCCTCCTCATCGAGATCGACGCCCTCGCCGTCCTCGGCTGACGCCACCTCGACTCCGGAACATCCCGCACGGCACGGCACCCCTCCGGGCGCCGTGCCGCGATCCGCCCTGCCTGAAAGCACGATGCACTTACCCAGAGGTCCCCCTCCCTTACCCAGAGGACCCCCTCCATGCCCTTCCCGCTCGCCGCAACCGCCCCCGCCGCCCCACCCCACACCGGCGGCCTGCTCCTCCTCGTCGACGGCACCCCCGGCCTCCTCACCGTCGCCGCTCTCGGCATAGCCCTGCTCCTCTTCCTGATCATCAAGGTCAGGCTCCAGCCGTTCGTCGCCCTGCTCGCCGTCTCCGTCACCGTCGGCCTGCTGTCCGGCCTCTCGGTGACCGAACTGTTCGGCACCGTCCAGCGCTCCGACGCCGTCTCCACCGTCGAGTCCGGCATGGGCGGCATCCTCGGCCATGTCGCGATCATCATCGGCCTCGGCACCATGCTCGGCGCGATCCTCGAAGTCAGCGGCGGCGCCGAGGTCCTGGCGTCCCGGCTGCTGGGCCTCTTCGGGGAGAAGCGCGCACCTCTCGCGATGGGCATGACCGGCCTGATCTTCGGCATCCCGGTCTTCTTCGACGTCGGCATCTTCGTCCTGGCCCCGATCGTCTACGCGGCCGCCAAGAGCTCCGGCAAGTCGATCCTCCTCTACTGCCTCCCGCTCCTCGCGGGCCTGTCCATGACCCACGCGTTCCTGCCGCCGCACCCCGGCCCGGTGGCCGCCGCGGGACTGCTGCACGTCCAGCTCGGCTGGGTCATCCTCATGGGCGTGGTCTGCGGCATCCCCGCCGTCCTCGCCGCCTGGGCGTACTCCGCCTGGATCGGGAAGCGCCTCTTCGTCGCCGTACCGCAGGACATGCTGGAGGCGGCCGAGGAGGCCAAGCGGGCGGTGCGGGCCGAGCAGGCCGAGCCCCGGGAAGAGCCGGTCGCGCTCGGCGCGGTCCTCGCCATCGTCGGTACGCCGCTGATCCTGATCCTGGCGGCCACCTTCTCCTCGATCGCCCTCGACCCCTCCACCCTCCGCTCGGTGATCGAGTTCTTCGGCCACCCCTTCGTGGCCCTGACGATCGCCCTGCTCCTGGCCTACTACGTCCTCGGCATCCGGCGCGGCTGGTCCCGCAAGTCGTTGGAGACGGTGTCGACCGCCTCCCTCAAGCCGGTCGGCAACATCCTGCTGGTCGTCGGCGCGGGCGGTGTCTTCGGTGCCGTACTGAAGGCGAGCGGGGTGGCACAGGCACTGTCGGACACGTTCCACGACGTGGGCCTGCCGGTCATCGTCCTGTCGTACCTGATCTCGGTGGTGCTGCGGGTGGCCCAGGGCTCGGCGACGGTGGCGATCGTGACGACGGCCGGTATCGTCGCCCCGCTCCTGACGGAGGGCCACCACTCCCAGGCCTTCGTCGCCCTCGTCATCATGGCCATTTCGGCGGGCTCCATCTTCGCCTCGCACGTCAACGACGGTGGCTTCTGGATGGTGGCCAAGTACTTCGGCATCAGCGAACGGGACACGCTGCGGACCTGGACGGTCCTGGAGTCGGTGCTGTCACTGGCGGGGTTCGCGGTGGCGGCGGTGGCCGGCGTGTTCGTGAGCTGACTGGTTACGGCACAGGGAAGTCGTCCATACTGCGGCCGTGGAGCAGCGCATAGGATCGAGCAGCAAGCCGCCTACGGCCGGGCCGTCGAAGGCCGAGCCCGTGACGGGCGCCGGTTTCGACCCGGCCTTCATCCCCGGGATCACGGGCCCGGCGCCGACGGGTCCGGTGACGAAGGAGCCGACGGCGCCGGCGGCCGAGGAGACGACGCCCGAGGACTCGGCGCAGTCGCCGTCCCCCGAACGACCGTCACCCGAACCGGCGGACGCGGAGTCGTCGCACGGGGAACCGGCAGCGGACGGACCTTCCGACGCCGAACCGGAAGCCGACGGCCCGGCCGACGGTCCGGTCTTCGAGGCGTCCGACCGCCGGGCGCGGATAGTGGCCGACCGCAAGGGCGTCCGCCTCCGCCTGGACGAGGAGGCGTGCGAGTTCCGCTGGGACGAGATCGCCGCGGTGGAGACGGAGTCGCCCCGCTTCGGCAAGCGGTACACGATCACCGTGCACACCCCTGACCGCCGCTGGTACCCGATCGAGATCGAGGCGGCGGCCAGGGCGCGCTTCAAGGAGTGGGACGAGCAACTGGACGCGGTGCTCGACGCCTACTTCGAGGAGGCGTAGCCGCTAGCTGCAGTACTGGGCGGCCTTGCCGATCGACCGGTACATGCAGTCGGCGTTCTCCAGCAGCTGCAACACGGCGTCCTTGTTCCGGGAGGTCTCCCGCTCGATGACTTCGTCGGGCGGGTAGAACCCACCTCCGGAAGCGGACGTCGGATACATCTCGAAGGTGTAGTCGAAGATCCTGTGCACACCCCAGAGGTAGTCGTCGATGGTCCCGTCGGTGATGTACAGGTCGCTCGACTGCTCCGCCGTGTACCCGTTGCTGGCGGCCATCTTCTGCCCCACGGCCTGGAACGCGGCGGCGTCGTCCGCGGTCATCCCGGACGCGGTGTCCGAGTAGGTGTACCCGAACGGCCACAGCACCAGCTCGCTGTAGGTGTGGAAGTCGATGCCGGCCTTGATCTGCTGCTTGCCGCCGACGACCCGGCTTCGCACGAAGTCGGAGACGACCTTCACCTCGGGTGCGGACTCGGCGGCGGACCCGCGGTAGGTCTCCGAGGACTTCGACGTGGAGGACCCGCCGCAGCAGCCCCACTTGTAGTCCCAGTTCCGGTTGAGGTCGGTCCCGACGTAGGAGGATCCGGAGTTGGGCTGCCGGTTCTTCCGCCACGACCGGTACGACCCGCTGGCGATGTCGTACTCGCCGCCGTCGGGATTCAGGTCGGGAACGATCCATATCTCCCGGCTGTTGACGATGTTGGTGATCCGGGAGTCGGACCCGTACCCCGCGCCGAGTTCGCGCAGCAGGTACAGGGCCATCTCCACGGTGAGATGCTCCCGTGCGTGCTGGTGCGCGGTGAACAGCACCTCGGGCTCGTCCTCGTCCGTGCCGATGTTGTCACTGACCTTGATGGCGACGATGTCCCGCCCCTGGTACGACTTCCCGATCACCCGCTTGCTCATGATGCCCGGGTAGGCGGCCAGCCGCTGGTCGATCTCGGCGTTCATCTCGGCGTAGTTGTGGTACTTCGCGTCGGCGCTGGGAAAGTCGTACAGCCGCGCCCCGGACCGCTGCGGGGCGGCGCCCAACGGCTGTACGTCATACCCCAGTCGGCGCAGCTTCCGGATCTGCTCGGCCCGCCCGGACACGACGACGGTCTCTTCGTCGGCCTCGTCGACGGTGACGCCGGCCGCCTGAATGGCCGTACGCGTCACAGGGTTCGTGCTCTGGTGGATCTCGTACTGCCGGATGTCGTCGTCGGAGGCCCTGACCTTCCGGACGCCGTCGGCGCTGGCGTGGGTGGCGGTGGCCGAGACGGGGGCGGCGAGGGCGAGGGCCAGCAGCGCGCCGAGAGCGGCGGTACGTCTGCTGCCACGCGCGCCGGAGCCGCGGATGCGAAGTCGCATGAACGCTCCTTGTGGGGTGGAGGTGGGGTGTTCCAGTGCGACGTGCGGGTGCGGGTGCGGGTGCGGGGTGGTGCGGGTACGGGGCGGACCCGCCGGGGCCTTCGGTGGGGCTCCCTGTGGGCCCGCTGTGCGGGTTGGCGCTCAATGGTCCGCCTGTGTCATGGACGGGTCAAGCATTCGGCAAGGGCAAGGCCGAAATCGCGACGCCGTCACATGGTCCGTGTGGTCCAGGTTGTCCCTGTTCCGTGACGGCATCGTCCGGAGTCGGCGACACGGGATCCTCCAGCGGTGCGGTGCGGGCGGGGTGTTGTTACGGTCCGGACCCGGGTGCGGCCGTTCGGGCCGCCCGTGAACAGGGGGGACGTCCCACATGAACACCCATCGCCTCAGACCTGCCGTCATCGCGCTCGCGGCCACGGCGCTGGCCGCGGTGCTCACCGGCTGCCAGAAGGACGGCTCCGCCGCCGGGGCGGGCAGCACGCCGAGCGCCGCCGCCACGGCGAGTTCCGCGGCCACCTCCGGCGGCAAGAGCGGCGGGACGAAGGCGACCAGTGCCGCCACCGCGACCGCGACCGCTTCACCGGCAGGGGCGGGGGCAGGCGCCGCCACGCCCGCGTCGAAGCCCGCGTCCACGGCACCGGCCGCCGCCGACTGCGTCGACAAGGCGCCGGACCCGGACCATGTCGACCCCGACGAGATCGCCGTCTACCGCGTCGAGGAACTCCCCGCCAGCACCGGAAAGGTGAACCTGGTCATCCAGCACGGCGCCTGGGGATGCCCCGACAAGGACACCGACGGCAAGCCGTTCGTCGTCACCGGCGAGGAGAGCCGCTGGGCCCTCGACCAGGCCGCGTACGTCACCGCCACGAACCCCATCACCGCAGGCAGCACGAACCAGCACATCGGCGTACAGGAGCTGATCGACTGGATCGACGCCCACCCCGACGCGGGCCTGGTCTTCAAGTACGAGACGGGAGACGACGGCGCGATCCACAGCCTGCAGCAGGTCTACACGCCGTAGGACCGGCCCTTCTTCAGGCTCTCGACGAAGGGGACGAAGACGTCGACCGGGAAGGTGAGGGTGGCTCGGGTGGGGGTTTTGGAGTCGCGGATGGATATGTGGGTGCGGCGGTTGGCGACCTCCACACAGGCGTCCCCCTGGCCGCCTCCGGAGAAGGTCGACTTCTGCCAGGTACCGGGGGTCAGCATGCTCACAGCTCCTTCGCCAGCCTGCGGATGAAGTCGCGCGACCTGTCGGGGTCGAGTGACGCGCTCTCCACCCTACGGAAGAGCGTTCGATAGCGGCTGAGCTGAGCTTCGGCATCGATGAAAACAGGGCCACCGGGGCCGTCGCGCACGACGGTGTCCAGCCTTGGCACGGGACCGCCCGCGTACACCATGGCACTTCCGGCTCCACCGAATCCGTCCAGGTCGAAGGGGATGACGCGGACGGTCACGTGGTCGGCTTCGGACAGTTCCAGCACGCGGGCGAGCTGAGTCCGCGCCGCGCTTCGACTGCCCACCCTGATGCGTAGCGCGGCCTCGTGGACCAACGCTTCGTACGGAACCGGCTCCGGGCGCTCGATGATGACCCTGCGCTTCATTCGGTGCTCCACCCAGCGTTCCACGTCGCTCTCCGGGAACTCCGGGTTGACGTAGGCGAAGAGGGAGCGGGCGTACTCGGCGGTCTGCAAGAGGCCCGGGATGTGCAGGAACTCCACGTCCCGGCGGTGGCTGGCGTGATGCTCCAGTTCGGGCAGGTCCATGAACGGCGTCGGCAGCAGACCCCGGTACTCCTCCCACCAGCCGTGTGTCCTGTCGGTCGCCATCGCGACCAGGGCGTCGACCAACGCGGCATCGGTGCAGGAGTACTGAGCCGCGAGCCGCCGCACACGCTCCTCGCTCACACCGGCGGTGCCGGCCTCGATCTGGCTCATCTGGGCCGAGTCCGTGCCGAGCAACGCGGCAGCCTCACGTCCCTTCAACCCTGCTGCCTCACGCAGTTTCCGCAGCTCAGCACCGAGGCGCTCTTGTCGTGCGGTGGGCTGCCGCCTGCGTGGCATGACTTCCTCCCTGGCCCCAACTGCCATGAGGCAGTGCCTCGTTCGAGGGGTAGATTACGGCAACAGCTTGCGCCGTCCCAAAATGTGTCCCTACTGTCGGTGATGCGACGCACACGTTACGGAAGCGCACGCTTCCGCCTGCGTGCGGAATCCCTCTCTTCCTTCACTGACCGGAGTTGATGACGCATGCCCGAGACCTGGGATTACACCCTCTACATCCCCAACGACCTCAGAGCGGTGACCGTCTGCCGCCGCACCCTGCGCACGATCCTGACGCTGCACGACCTGACCGCCCTCGCCGACACGGCGGAACTCCTGGCGACGGAGCTGGTGTCGAACGCGGTACGGCACACCAAGGGGCCGGCCGCGCTGAGGGTGCGCCGGTCACCGGAGGGCCTGGTGTGGATCGGGGCGTGGGACACCGACCCGGCGCCGCCCGAGCCACCGGTGCCGTTGGAGCAGGCCCTGGACCAGGAGGAGGGACGGGGCCTGGGCTTGGTGGTGGCGTGTGCGGAGCACTGGGGGTGGCAACCGTCGTCCAGGTTCGGGGACCGGGGGAAGTACGTGTGGTGCGAGTTGGAGGCGCGTGCTGGCCGGCTCGTCGCGTGAGGGAGTGAGCAGGTGACCGTTGGGCCGCTCGCTTCTCGGTGAGTGTCGTGCTTCCGCGGTCCGCGTCAAGGGCGCTGCGCGTCGCCTTCGGCGATGGCCCTGCGGGC